>DTYX01000694.1 GCA_012961655.1 Candidatus Poribacteria bacterium | reverse complement strand
AGTAAACTACTGAACGAAGTGAACATATCTCGACGAAAAATTGTCGAATTTGAAACTCGACCTACAAGCCTTCTGTTATAATTTTCGCCAGAAACCCGTTTTCTCCAAGAAGACGGGTTTTTATACTTTACAATAATTTTATCAAATATTTTAACCGAAATCAAGGAAAAATTTACCGTTCCTTTCATTCCCTCACTACTTCACTAAGTTTCTCCCCTTCCTTTGCTTTCAGGAACCGATTGGCTTTTACTCCTTCAAAGCGTTCCACTAATCCGCTGGGCCAGCGAATTTCCACGAGGTCAGCCACAGTTGCTTTACCGAGCCCGAAGTGTAACCGCATATCGCTGTGTGAGGGATAACTGCCGCCGCTTTTGACTTCGCGGATTTGCGACTTGCCATCAGCTACTACTTTTATGCGTGTGCCAATTCCATCCCGATTGCTTTTCACCCCGACTGTCTCAAAAATGAGCCAGTTATTTTCATTAATCGTATCATTCCGTAGCAAATCGGGCGTTTGGTGGGAGTTTGTAACCAATATGTCAATATCGCCATCGTTATCATAGTCTCCAAAAGCGGCGCTACGGCTGACCTTCTCCAAGAGCAATCCTTCCCCGGATTGATTAGAAACGTCTTCGAAGGTGCCATCGCCGCGATTTCTGAAGAGTTGGTTGGGTTCCTCATAGCTAAGTCCCAACATTATTTCCTCAATGTTTTCATCAAGCTGCCCGTTAGCTATGAAAAGATCGATATAGCCATCGTTATCAAAATCGGCGAAATCCGCCCCCCAGGAGAGATAGTAAAGACCATAACCACCTATACCGGATTGATAGGTGATATCGGAGAAAAATCCATCACCGTCATTTTTGTAAACGCAATTAGGTTCGTTATTATAGTTTGTTACGACTAGATCAAACCAGCCATCGTTATCAATGTCACCGAGTATGGGAGCCATGCTGCTAAAGGCGGCTCCGGTCTCGCTTAGCGCAATTCCGCTTAGAAGGGCTATCTCCGTAAAAGTACTATCTCCATTGTTTTGGTAAAGTCTATCGGGGGTTCTGTCATTGGCGACGAAAAGATCGATATCTGAATCGTTATCGTAATCGCACCAAATCACACCCATGCCTTTGTCATTGGGATTAACCATGCCCGCTTGTTGGGTAACATCCGTAAAAGTGCCATCACCGTTATTGCGGTAGAGTATGCTCTGAGTGCCGTCGAAAACATCGGGGGAACAGTGTAGCCTGACGCCGAGTTTTGTACAGACGGGATTGTTCTCCAATTTAAAATCCACATAGTTCGCGACGAATAAGTCGATATCCCCGTCGTTATCATAATCGGCAAAAGCAGCCGCTGCCGCCCAGCGCTCATCTCCAACGCCTGCAGTCTGCGTCACATCGGTGAAAGTGCCATCGCCGTTGTTATGATACAGGAGATTGGGACCAAAATTCGTCACGTAAAGGTCATCCCATCCGTCATTGTCGTAATCGCCAACCGCGCAACTGAAACCGTAGTTGGTATCGCCTACTCCAGCTTGCTCAGTCACATCAGTAAAAGTGCCGTCGCCGTTGTTGCGGTAGAGCGCGTTAGTCGGCGGAACTGACGAACTCATGCCGGGCAAATCAGCTCCATTTACAAAATAGATGTCCAAATCTCCATCATTGTCATAATCAAACCACGCCACTCCCGCGCCGAGGGTTTCAAGAAAGTATCTCTCCCCACTGCGGCCATCCTCATGTTGAAAATGAATGCCGGATTGAGAAGTAACATCTGTGAAACGTATTTGCGCACTCACTGGGAAGCTAAAAATCCAGAAAGTTAGAAAACTATGAAGCCAGATATGTGAAACGTAAAACATATTATGTCAAATACTCTCCTTCATTCAGAAATTCCCCACGCGAAAAAATAGTGTAGCCGAATTTGCAAAAATTCGGGTTGTTCGAGGTAATCCCGAAGTCTTGCGACTTATACTACAACGAAATCTACCACAGTCAAGTTAAGTGTCCAGTGATAAGTGATAAATCACTCATCACGTTTCATTTCCTCGCTTGTTGAATAATTTGGAGTCCTTCCTGGTAAACAGGATTGTCGGGTTGCAGCGATAATGCTTTTTGGATAGCTTGCTCTGCCTGCGCATAATCTCGTCGAAGGTAATACAGCCATGACAAAGTATTTAGATAGGCTGCTGAATCAGGTTGAAGTTCAACTGCTTTCTGGGCAAATTGAATAGCCTTGTCAAGCCTTTGCTCCCTTTCCTCTTGGGAGAGAGTCGGGGTGAGGGTCACACCATAGAGATGCGCCAAACGCTCATAAGCATAAGATGCAGTCGGTTCAATCTCGATAGCGCGCTGATACGATTCCTCTGCTTGCACATACTTCTTTTGCTCCGCGTAGATTTTCCCAAGAAGATAATGCGCCTCGGTCATATCGGGTTGTCTTTTTAAAACTTCGTTATAGAATTCGATCGCTAAAGCTTTTCGCCCCACCTTAGTTGCAATGAATCCCATGTTATAATAAGCGCTGACTAAATCTGGGTCATAATTGAGAGCTTTTTGATAATGGCTTACAGCTTTGGGGAAATTTTCTTGACGCAGATAAACCATTCCCAAAGCCAAATGAACCTGCGCTAAATTTATCCCTTCGCGAAGTTTATCCTTGTCTTTCTTTTCCTTGAGGGAAAGGGATAACAATGATTCAAACGCCCTCTCTGCTTCAGGAAACAGGGAAAGTTTCAGAGCAATATTCCCCAGATTCTGTAGCGCTTCTGGAAAATCGGGTTTCAACTCTGTTGCTTTACGATACGCTGCCATAGCTAATCGATAGTCTTCTTCACTTTGAGAGAGTTCCGCTTGCTTCATGCGGGTGAATCCAAGCCCGGCGTATGCTTCCGCCATCTTCGGTTGCAATTCAATCGCTTTCTGTTGGGCTTGGATTGCTTCCTCAAATCGCCCCAACATCGCGTATGCGTGCCCGAGTCCGTTGTATGCCTCCGCAAAATCCGGATTGTGCCAGAGCGCCTTTTGGTACTCCCGCGCAGCTTCTTCGTATTTCTGCTCATTCAAATAGAGCAAGCCCAGGTTTGCAAAAGCGGAAGCTTTGTCCACACTGCGGACGAGCGCTTCGCGCTGCTTTTGAAATTGTTCAGTTTCCCGGCGCAGTTTTTGGAATATCTCCATCTCCTTTTTTGCTTCTGTCACTCTCTTCCGTTTGGAATATAAAAGCGCCAACTGATAGTGAGCTTGCGCCATTGTTGGTTTTTGACTTAGCGCCTGCCGAAATGCTTCTTCCGCCTCTTTCAATTGCTTCTTTCTGACAGAGACTAAACCAAGCTGGAAATACGCTTCGGCAAAGGGCTCTATGAGGATAGCTTTTTCGCAATACGTCGATGCCTCATCCAAAAGACCACGCTTGAAAAATGTGAGACTCAGATAGTAATAAACATCGGCTTCCGATAAAGGGGTTACGTTAGCTAGCCATTCCTGTCTTTCATTTTCGTTTAGCGGCAGTGGTAAAAGTGAAATCCCTGCCACAATTTCACCGCGGCGTTTTGCTCCCCCTTTATTAACGGAGGGCGGGGGAATTTCGTGGGATGCGTTCTCTCTCATCAGAGAAAGCGCCTTCAGATAAGCTTTTTCTGATGCTTCATATTGGTGTAAACGGAAATAGGAGAGTCCTAACTCAGCGTACGCCTCACCCCAATCGGGAAAAAGTTCAACCGCTGTTTGGAACGTATTTCGAGATTCCTCAAATTTTTCCTGCAAGTAGTAAACCCGCCCCAACCAATAGTATCCTTCAGCGAATTTTGAGTCCAATCCAATTGTATGCAGGAACGTTGCTTCTGCCTTAGTCATCGCAGAAAGCGCCAGATAGGTTTTGCCAAGAGCAAGATATGTCTCGATGGAGTTGGGATTTTCAACCACGGCTTGCTCTAATTTAGTCAATACCTCATCCACATCCAGGTATTTTCTCTCTTCAGCATCAGCCCCACCCAAATCACAGATTACATAGGTACAAAGCAGAAGCGAGAGAGCCAAAAGATAAATCCCACCAAAGTTAGCTGTTTGTACAATGAGTTGAGTTATTTGCAAAAGCCTTTTTGGATGCTCAAATCGCTTAAGATGGCAACTTGAGTTCTCAGTTCTTGCGAGAGTTTTATTCGAAATACCTTTACGCTTCATCTGAGAATCCTCCTGACATCATGTTTTGGGGGGTTTCAGATGTGGATTATCAGATTATCGTTATTTTCATGCGACAGATGGTTAGGATATCTTAAAGATGCTCTAAATCATCCAGGTCCTTATGCCTTCCGCTAGCTCGCTTGTTCAACTTCAAGTGTTTCAGGTTAATGATGCTAACCTCGACACCATCTATCACATCAATAATCCGTTCCGAATAGCATTCTTCAAAACTCACACCAGATATTGTTGTCAAAAGCTCAATTCTCATGGGTGGAACACCCATTCGTACAATCTGGTTTTCCTTCAAGAAGAGATCTGTTGATAGCTCAGGAACATCAAAACCGAATTCCTTGAGGACAGCAACCAACTTTTCAGCATTTTCCTGATGGATTGCCACCCATAAATCCATGTCAGCAGTTGCACGCGGATAACCATGATAACCAACGGCGTATCCACCAATGAGAAGATATTCAACTTGATGTGAGTTGAGCAACTTCAAGAACTCTTTGAAGTCGAGAGGTAATTGGATTGTAGCCATAGTTAATCTGCCGCATCAATTCGACAGCTTCCAAGCGTTCGTATGGAGTCTTAGAAAGCCAATATGCTTTTTCATCTGATTCGTCAAAAAGTGATATGACTGAAAGGACGCTCTTATCCATTCTAAAGGTATCTACTGCATTCATGCGTTTCTCCTTCGCTTCCTAACGACCTAAGTTCAGTTGTCCGCTGCACGGACGAGCACGGCGAGGATTTTCCGAACAACGTTCGACCAACCATAACCCGCCGCAAACCCACAAATAGAGGTATTAGACAGAAATTTCGTCCGTATTGATACTCTTGGCATAAATAAACAGATAGATGACAAAAATTAAATTTGCAGCAATAAAAAGCTGCTGTCTTTAATTCATCCTTTTTTCGTAAATCAAAAAGATTACACGGTTTCATTCCTAAAATATGCAAAAAGCAACGGCGGTTTACGGCAGTAAACTGCTGAGCCCCGATATAATCGGGATAAACTGCGCGAACATGCCCTTCGGCTTAGCATCCCTCATATAGGGCATTACCGAAGAATTATCCCAATGACAAAAGGAACACTAAGGAAGTGAGGTGTTATTGGGCATCATCAGGAGTGCTTGAATCCGCAGGCATGAAAAAAGACAGGGAAAGAATCCCTGTCTTTTCGGGGTTTATCTGACGTTCTTAATTTTACCCCATGTGGTGGTAAGTTTGCTTAAAGGGTCAACAGCTGCGACTACTGTGGCAAGACCATTATTCATAATACTGTTGATATCATCCTCTGTCAAAGCAACATTGTAGAAAGCAACTTCGTCAATGGTACCGTTTATCCATTGGTAGCCTTCCGGGGTGCCGCCGACCCAGATTTCTGTTGGGGTTCCAGGAGTATCACCGATGTCGAAATTCTGTTCATGCCTCAATTCTCCATCCACATACGCCCTTGTTACCCCTGTTTCATTATTTATCACTCCGGCGACAAAATACCACTGGTCCGGCTGAAATACTCCCGAGGGAACTCCAATTCCTCTGCCCCAACCACCATCTGTTTTTATTGTTCCAAGATGAATGCCGTCGTGCGGCGGGCCTCCACTAACCCAGGTTGAGAAGTAGAAGAATCTTGCCGACGCTGTACCTGTACAGCTTATATAACCGAACTGATTTTCAGTGTCAAAATTATTATACTTGACCCATAGAGTTTCCGCGAGGTATGTTGCTCCAACACCATTTGCCGTCGCAGATGCAATGCTAGTATCCGCGCCGAGGAGTTCATAACCTCCACCAAATTTCCCCGTGGCCCATTGGCCGCCTACAATTTCTCCATCATTGCCATTGCCGCTTAAATCCTTAACCGTAGTCCCTTGGCCCTCCTCAAATGTCCATGCTAATACTATTGACTCTTTGTCAACCGTATACCCTGGGCTGCTGAAAACCAGCCCGAGAATAATTAAACTGACGGATATGAAAGTTAATTTGCCCATTCCATTTTTCATTTTTGATTGCCTCCTTTATAATGATATATTTATTATATCATAGGACAACACAAATGTAAAGGATTTTTTAATTTCAGAGATTCTCAAAGGTGATAGCGGCATTTATCCGTAGCGGCGTGGCT
>DTYX01000693.1 GCA_012961655.1 Candidatus Poribacteria bacterium | reverse complement strand
TTTCCCATGGTAGTTCAATTAGCCAATCTAAATAGGTTCTGGATACAGTGTATTCTGGGGAAACAGGGGATATATTCTTCAGACGATTTAACTCCCGTTCGGCTTCCTTCTTAGCTTCTGGTGTTAAGGAAGTTTTTTCAAGCCGCGATTCGAGTTCCTCAATCTCCGTGGTCTCTGCATCAGATTCACCTAATTCCTTCTGTATAGCATCAAGTTGTTTGCGCAGATAAAATTCTCGTTGCGCTTTATCCATTTCTCCCATCGCATCTTTTTGAATTTTATCGGACAGTTGTAGCACTTCTAATTGTTGATTGAGCATTCGTATAAGCAGTTTCATCCGCTTGTTTAGGTCGAAAGTTGCTAAAATAGACTGCTTCTCTGAGATAGATATTTCCAGGTTAGATGCAACTAAATCGGTAAGTTTTGACGGATTCTCAATCTCTTGAAATATTAGTCCTAATTCATCGGGTAGATTATCAGATAGAGAAACCATCTCGATGAACATCTCTTTAATGCTGCGTTTAAGCGCTTCAATTTTTAGGCTAAGGGGATTTTTTTCAGGTATAATCTTGATATTCGCCAAAAGATACGGGTCTATTTGAATATAATCTACAATCTTAGTTCGAGCAAGACCTTGAACAAATAGATGCACCCTATCGTCCAAACGCATGATTTTTATAACTGATGCCAATGTTCCCACAGAATACAAGTCATCAGGACTGGTATGTTCTATTTCTGGATGTTTCTGAGATACAAGAGCTAATATTCGATTGCCATTTATCACATCATCCACTAATTTTATAGACCTGGGTCGGTCTACTATCAGCGGCACAATCGTATGTGGATAGATAACACTGTTTTTTATCGGTAAGATTCCCAGTTCAGAGGGGATTTGGGACAATAGTTGGTCTACAGTATTAATATGTCCCCGCTTATATTCTGACATTCAGTTGCATTCCTCCTTCAGAAACCCGTTTTCTCGGAGAAAACGGGTTTCCGACGTTTTTTCACGTTTTACAATAATTCCTCCAGATACTCAATACGCTTGGGATGCCTGAGTTTTCTCAAAGCGTCCCCTTCTATCTGTCTAACTCGCTCACGACTAATTCCCAATTTTTTACCTATCTCAGACAGAGTATATTCAATACCATCGAAAAGCCCAAATCTCCATTTAATCACATCCGCTTCTCTCGCGTCAAGTGTACTGAGGATTCGCTCTATTCCCTTCCTCTGCGCCTCGCTCAACAATTCATCTTCGGGTGAAGGACTAACCTCATCGGGTAACATATCCGCGACCGTAGCATCACTGGTGGCCTCATTCAGGGGCGTATCTAAGGATATAGTGCTTTTAGCGCTTTGTAAAATCTCCAGTAGTCTCATTTCAGACAAGCGAATTTGATGAACCGTCTCAATTCTTTCGGAGATTTCCTTTAATTCCGGTTCCCTGCCTAGTTGTTTGTATAATTCTGATGAGACTTGATTGATAAGTTTTCGCGTTTCGCCTACGTAACAAGGAATACGAATTGTTTGGCTCTGCTGGTCAATAGCTCTTTTAATCGATTGCATAATCCACCACGTAGCGTAAGTACTGAACCTATAACCTCTTTCTGGGTCAAATTTATCAACAGCACGCATCAATCCGATACTGCCCTCCTGCATTAAATCCGAAAACGAAAGAGGCGAATTTTTAAAATTATGCTGTCTAGCAATACTTGCGACCAGGAGTAAATTTGATTCAACAACTTTCTGCTTGGCATCAAACATCAATTTAGCAGCTTCCCGAAATTCTTGAAGTAATTTGCGCAGTCGGCTTAACTCAAATTGCTGGTAGACCGAAATTTGATTATCAGAGGGTGAAGTCTTAACAATTTGGGCAATCTCTTCTGACAGGTTGTCAATCAGCCTTTGGATTCCTACAGTACTTAGATAAAGGTTCTCATCGCTCTGCCTGGGCCCGCGGCGTTTATACATGAGACTGCGCACATTTGCCTCATGTTTTTTCTGGATTTTTGTTGGTAATTGTTTATAAGCTGATTTAATTCGATCTTTCGCTTGATGAAATCGGTGAAATAAATCTGCTTCTTCCTCCGGCGTGAGTAAAGGCGTTTTAGCTATCTGTTGTAAATATATAAAAGCTTCATCTTTATAAGTAATCATTGTCTCATCACTTTTTGAAGTTTTCAAATCTTCTTCTGATTCTTCATTGTCTTCAATGGTCCGAAAAGACTCTTCGGATGCTGAAAAATTTGTCCCAACGGCTGATGCCACATCAATTTTCATCTTCTTTGAATGTGACATTGCTTGCTCACCCCCCAATTTTTCAAACAGAGCAGAATAAAAATTAGCAAGAATCATGCCGGCGCCGAAGAAAATCTACATCGGTCAATTGTTAAAATTTGTTGAATCACACCTGTATAACGTTTGCGTTCACTGAAGTTCTTGCCAATATGACATTATTATCATATACGGTGGAAATTCATGTCAGTTTGACAATATATGAATACCAGCCGTTTATGCGAAGACAAACTATATAGATTGATGCAGAACACTTTTTTACCTTTGTGAAATCCAATATACTCCAGCAATCAAATTTCCATCTGCACATCCATTTTCAATTGTGAGGACGGGTTTACCTTCGTAAACCACGCTGGCAGAGTTTGCGGTAAAGTCCATTTTGGGCAATGAGCCGCTGGTGAGAGCCAGATTCTATAATTTTACCTCTGTTTAAGACGAAAATTTCATCTGCATGGATTACAGTAGAAAGTCGATGTGCGATGATGAATGT
>DTYX01000692.1 GCA_012961655.1 Candidatus Poribacteria bacterium | reverse complement strand
CAGACAATGGCATCACTACGACGTTTTTTTCCGTAGAGCCGTCCTTTACTACTACAAACGGAAATTTGGGCTACAAAAGCAAAATTGACAAAGCACTATTAAATTCCATGCTCCGTACGTTCCAGAACCGTCTGT
Source organism: Candidatus Poribacteria bacterium (assembly GCA_012961655.1). Lineage (GTDB taxonomy): Bacteria > Poribacteria > WGA-4E > DTYX01 > DTYX01 > DTYX01. The sequence continues at coordinate 19,922 of DTYX01000692.1, read as the reverse complement.
TTCAGCGCTGGCGACAGACGATTGAAATACTCCGAGTAACCTCCAACTCGGATAATTAAATCTTCATATTTTTCGGGATGTGCGATAGCGTCCCTTAAAACCTCTTGGTCAATTACATTTATCTGCAGTTGCATTCCTCCCAGGTCAAAATAGGTTCGCACCAGGTCTTTCATCTTTGCGCGTCCTTCATCTGTGTTGAAAAAGTTCTTCGTGAAGCGCGCGTTGACGACAAGAGTTCCAGGGGCTAAATAGTGCGGAATCGCTGCGACGCTTTTGAGCATCGCTGTGGGACCATTTCTATCTCTACCCTGGTATGGGCCGGCGGAGTCGGCTAGCGGTTCACCAGCGAGACGCCCGTCGGGAGTGGCTGCCACTGGTTCTCCGGCGTCTGCGTATGTGACAAACATCAAGCACGACGCGAGGAATTTGCCGCCGCGCCAGGGCGCATAGTGAAGGAATTCTCGGAAGACGAAATCAGAGATGTCCCTGGCAATTTCATCGGCGCGCTTATCATCGTTGCCGAAGCGAGGACAATGCGAAATACGTTGCCTGAATCTCTCTTCATCTGTGTAGTTCTTCATCAATATTTCCAACAGTTCGGCGCCGGTTTTTTCCTGCTTCTCAAAAACTATCTCTCGCACTGCTGCCAGCGAGTCGATGGTATTTGCCAAACCTGCCACGTTGACCACGCTCCAGTTGTAACGTGCGCCGCCTGCGTTAAACTCGCGTCCGTTGTCGATGCAATCGTCGATTAGTAAACTGCGCATCGGTTGTGGGCGTAATCTGGCTTTAATTTCCTGGTCGGTGTTTACATCGTCGGCAATCTCAAGTATCACATCGGCGACATCTTCTTTGTACGCGGCGACCAGTTCATCAAAGCTTTGTGCAGTGGGTAAACGCTCTTGGAAAGTCTGAACGAGAATTAACGGCAGGTTAATGCCCGCATCCAGCGAACCGACATTTGAACGTCCGTGAATCATCGTTTCCGTGCAGCCGCCGCCGTTGTGCCATCCTAAGTCTTCTTCACGGATACCCAGATGCGCTTCGCGTAGGGAACGGAGATATTCCTCTTCGTTGTAGAGAGCGGGCAAACCACATCCAGTCGCAATAGCATCCAAGGCAGCGTCCCAGACTTCTTGAGGCATATCGCGCCGGACATGCAACTGGAGGTTGGGACGACGAATCTTATGCGCTGCTTCCAAACAAGCGACGGTCAAATCGTTGTAAGCGGGTTCGCCGGTCGGGGCCGTACCGCCAATCCCAGCGCTCCATCCACTGTTAGCATCCGTATTCTCCCATAGACAGTGAATTAAATCCACAGCCTCGTCGTGGGTGATGTGTTTTGCTTCTAGGTCCCGTTCGTAGTAGGGGAAAAGTTCGAGGTCAACGCGACCAGGATTGTCGCAATCATCGAGATAGTAGACGAAGTTGTAAGCTACCAGCGCTTCAAAGAAATCCCGCGCTGGCTGAAAAGGCACTTGCTCATAGGCGGCGACGAGGCGTTTCCGTCTTCTTTCTCCTACCATAAGACGAAGTCGTTGGTTGCTTCTTGCAGGATTGTCCGTCGTAGTAGTACGCAGAAATTCCAGTATGTTCTGATGCCAGCATTCAATTCCCGCCAGTACATCCTGAAGCCCGACATAGAATTCTATCCGTTCACGGTCACGACGTTGTTGCGCCATTGCTAAATTTTCGGCGATACGTCGGGCATGTTCGGCTAGACCCTCGCGCACAACGCGACCATAATTGGGAATGCTATGAGTGTATCCTCTACCACCGACCGTGTGCGGCGTCTTGATGACATTGAGTTTCTCTCCCAAATCGCGCATAGAGGTTTGCAACTTTAACAGCGCCTCACGCTCATCTTCCGTGGCGTCGGCAAGCATATCCATCAGCGCACCTTCGTTGTACGAATAAGTGAAGGAATAACTCGACGCGACAATACGGTTCTCACCTCCAATATACGTTGACCCACAGGGATAAAGAAGTTCGCCATTGTAAGGCATCATCTTTCGATTTTCGAAACGCCGCCGCACGGCTCGTGACCAACGCAACATCGGTGAGGCATCGGGCTCCTCGAAGTAACCCGACGCAAAAAATTCGTGCAAATTGCTAAGCGCTTTGGGATTGATAATCGAATCCTCCGTCATAGTTAATACCTCATTTCTCTTATATTATGTGTATTGAAAAGAGTTCACTTCGCTCAGTTAATTTAAGTCAATAAACTAAGTATTGATAAAGAAGATAACAAATTTAGATTGATTAAGCAACTAATGTAATCAACTACGTGCCTATCTGCAAAGAATTTTATCGTGCTGTCAATATCAGCCATTAAATGATTCCTTTAGAGCCTTTAAATTCCGCTTCGCTGGGTTTGTGCCAAAAACCGAAAATCAATATCGTAATCGGAATGGTAATCAATAATCCGATGCTACCCGCCAGAATTCTGATAATTTCGGCGGTTACAACTCCAACGCTGAGCAGTTGCATCTTGGTTTCGGGAAACCACGGCGTGTTGATTGCTGATGATAGAACCAGCAAAAGTCGAAATCCAAAATAAGCGAATACCAGTGTGTTAGACATGGTGCCGATGATGTCGGTTCCGACATTCATTCCAGACTGAATTAACTGCATTCGGCTGAGATTTGGGTTTGCCCGTCGAATCTCTTCCATCGAGGATGCCACGTCAATTGCGCCGTCCATAGCAGCTCCCAACAGCCCTAGAATCATCCCCGCCAACAGAAGCATTCTGAAATCTAAATGCCCTCCTGCGCCGGATTCGACGATTTGCGCGGCGTTGTAGTGTTCCATACCGGAAAGATGCAAATGATTTTGCGCATACATGATGAGTATTGTTGCAATAACTACGCCGCCAAATGTTCCCAGAGTGGCGGCATACGTCTTCCTGCCGAACCCCGCGATAATCAGTAACGATGCCGCCGCGATAATTCCAGAGGTGAGTGTCACGACCAGCAAAGCATTTTGCCCCCTATTCAAAAGCGGCAGCATGATGAAGTAGATAACGCCACCGGCGATGATGAGCGCAATGACAGTGCGGATGCCCTTGTTCCGCCCTATCAAAATAATCAACAGCAACAAAAATCCCGCCAGCAGAATAATAAATCCATCTCGGCTGTAATTATCGACAATATTGACCGGGCTTATAGCTTCGCCCGTGCCGCCGATTTTAGCGAGAAATACATCCCCAGGCTTGAGATGTATGTTTCGTAGCGGAAAACCATTTGGACGGACGAGATTTCTCATGATAACTTTCTTGCCTTTATATCGACCGCCTAACAACTCTACCTCCAGAATATTCGTAACGACTCGTCCGTTCTCGGTGAGGTATTGGTCGAGCAAATTCAATACTCTTCCTTTGACATATTCAGAGCCACTAATTTCAGCCGCATCCGTCACATTGCTGGTTATGACCGCACTACGGCGTTGACTGTAAATATAAGCGGCGTGGGTCAAAACCACGACGGTAAAAAGGGCTATGGGAACTGTCCATTTCGGATTTCGGAATTTTTTCATCATCACATCTCTTCCTACTTCAGGCTTCGGAAGTCTAAATACTTATTAGAAATTCACTCAGACGCGGATTTTCCATAACCCGTCAGCAATCCCGCAATCAATGCTGTAATTGGTATGGCAAGGACAAGTCCAATTGTGCCGACGAGTGCTTGCACCGCTTCGACAGCAGGGCCTTCTTTGTTCAGTAAACGGAAGAATGGGTGAACTACGCCTCTCTCCGGAAAATTAAGTCCTGGTAGAACCATCAAAGTCATATCTGCGCCGATGTAGGCGAAAATGAGCGTGTTTGTCATCGTACCGATGATATCTCTGCCGACGTTGAGTCCTGAACGGATGGCATTTTTCACGCTGATGTTTGGGTTAGCTTTCTTAACTTCTACAACAGAAGAAGAGATTGCCATGCACACATCCATCATCGCGCCGAGTGCGCCTACAATTATGCCGGCAACAAGGATGCCGCTGTGGTCCCATTGCCAACCCTCTTCCGTCTCAAGCCGCCATAATTTAAGCCCAAGCTGCATCTGCCCGAAGTCTACATCGAATCCAGTGAAGTGCAAAATTACACTACTGAGGGAAATAAATATACCACAGGCAGTCAGTCCGCAGAGAGTGCCGAGAACGCCGGAGATGACTTTTCGACTGATGCCGCCGACGATAAGGAAGGTTGCAACGGTTGCCAGCGCCGAAACAAACAGCGCCGTCCAGAGGGGGTTGTACCCTTTCAGCAACATCGGCACAAAGATAAACCCCATCGCCGAACCAGAAATTGCCAGCGAGCCGATAGCTTGCAAGCCCTTGATATTGCCGACAACAATGAGCAAGGCACAGAACGCGCCGAGCAGATGCAACAAAAACCGATTGCGAAAATATTGTCCAAGGTACACTTTTTCTATTTTATCATCCGGCGATATCTGACTGCGCTTCAGAGGAATTTCCAGAAACAATTTGTCGCCATTGCGCAAAACTCTATCACCATAAGGTCTACCGGTAAAATTGTTCTCCGCCGTAATCAATCTGCCCCGAAATGGTCCGCTGATAATCTTCATCGTCACAATTTGACTGACTAACTCACTGGAATCGACTTTTTCAACACGACCAATACACACTAACGTCGTGCCATTATAGATGATATCGGAATAATAACGCACTCTGACGTCGAAAACCAGCAAAATGACTGATAAAATAACTAAAGATATTGCTCTTGCTTTCCAGTTTTTCATTTGGCATGTACTCCGGATGACGATGTTTCATCCCTTGAAACACTACCTCTCTTCTTTTAGTTTGTTCATTTCTTTCGATTCTTTCTTTTCACGATACAACTGCGGAATGGCTATCGCCGCTACGACAAGAGCGACCAATCCACCTATGAACCACTGGATGAGAGTTTGAACTTCTCGTTTATGCGCTTATCCATTTCTGAAACCTTAACTTTTAATTCAGCCATTTCTATTTTTATCGGCTCAAGTTCTTCGCGCATTACTCGCCTTATCCGTCTTATATCGTTCTCCGTGAGTGCTGCAAGGCAAGGAGAGACAAAAATGAATGGTAAAATGAAGATGATTGCGGTTTTCATCTTTTTATCCTTTCGTAACCAAATGCTTCAAAATACGTTCAGCTATCCTGTGGGTCATTCCCTTCACTGCAAGTAATTTATCCAAGCTCGCTTTTTGAATTTTTTCGATGGAGCCGAAATGCGAAAGCAACGCCTCTTTTCGTTTTGGACCGATGCCAGGGATTTCATCGAGGACAGAGTGAGTCAAGTCTTTGCTACGCAGCTTTCGATGATAATTTATAGCAAACCGATGTGCTTCATCGCGGACGCGTTGAATAAGATGCAGCGCGGGGTTGTTTTTCTGTAAGATTATAGGCTCGGATTTGTCCGGCACAAAGATATGCTCGAATTGTTTCGCTAATCCGATAGTCGGCAAATTGTCCAGATTCAGGGCTTTCAAAGCGTCGACAGCCGAATTCAGTTGTCCTTTTCCACCGTCGATGAGGATTAAATCGGGCAATATGGCGTTTTCTTCCACCGCTCTAAAATATCGTCTCATGACAACTTCGCGCATCATTGCAAAATCATCCTGACCTTCGACCGTGCGGATACGGAATCGACGATATTCGGATTTAGCCGGCTCGCCTTTTTCGAATACGACCATCGAACCGACTGCGAAATCGCTGCCGAGATTAGAGATGTCAAAAGCCTCAATCCGTTGCGGCTGACGCGGTAATTCCAGAATCTCCTGCAATTCCAACAGCGATGGATTATCTCCCGCTTTTAACACGACATTCAACTCTTTCTGCTTCAGAATCGACTTTGCGTTCTTCGCTGCCATCTCCACCAATTGCCGCTTCTGTCCTTTTTGCGGAACATGAATGCTTACATTGCTCCCACGCTTTTCGCTGAGCCATTTTTGAATCGCCTCGGGATTTTCAACCGCATCCTGCAAAATGACAGTTTTCGGCACAAACGAGGATTCAAGATAATACTGTTCCAGGAATGCTGTCAAAATATCGCTCGTTGTCGCATCTTGAGTTCCCGTAAGGAAATAGTGTTCACGTCCGGTTAATTTCCCATCTCTGAGCATCAACACCTGCACGCATGCTTCACCTGTCTGCGCCGCGCTCGGCGCGGCAGGCAGGTCGTCTTTCTGAGCAAAACCGATGACATCCTCATCATCGCCGTCCGGCGAATCGAGCTTCTGTTTCTCAACAGTTTTCTCAATAGCTTCGATTCTATCTCTGATTTTCGCAGCCCTTTCAAATTGCAACTTTTCCGCCGCTGTTTGCATCTCCTTCTGCAATTCTTTGATGACCAGTTCCTTCTTGCCGCCGAGAAATAAACAGACGTTTTTAACTATCTGGTCATACTCTTCCTTATCCGCGAGGTCCTCGCATGGGCCGGGACAACGCTCGATACTGTAGTTCAAGCAAACTTTGTGTCTATTTCCACTCTCCTTCAATTGGAGATTGCACGCCCGAATGGGAAAAATTTTAGTTAATTGTTTTACTGTCTGCCTGGTCGCGGAATTTCTCGCAAATGGTCCAAAATATTTCGCCCCATCACGTTTCACTATGCGAGTTATGTACAGTCCAGGAAATGGCTCATTGACGGTCACTTTCACGAACAGGTAACGCTTGTCATCCTTCAGTTTGACGTTATAACGAGGCTTATATTTTTTAATAAGTGTGTTCTCAAGAATGAGAGCTTCCACTTCGGTATCGGTAATGATGTAGTCAATATCCTGAACTCGGCGCAGAGCTTCGCCTGTCAACGCATGCGGTGTTTTTGACGCTTGAAAATACGACCGTACCCGATTACGCAAATTTACCGCTTTGCCGGCATAAATTACCCGTCCCTCCGCGTCTTTCATCAAATAGACGCCTGGACTTGCGGGGATGTTGGATAGTTTTTTTTCTAAATGCTGATTTTTCAATCTAGACTCCATACAGGTCAAAGCCTAATGCTACCAGGATTGCAAAAACTTGATAACTGAAAAAGTAGTATATTCACGTTTCACGCATCATTCCCAACTCAGAACCACACCAAGCGATTTATCCTTTTCATCTCTCAGTAACCTGTACGCTTCGGCGGCTTCCGTATAGGGCAATTTGTGAGTGATGAGCCGTCGCACATTGACTCTGCCGTCGCTAATCATCCGCAAGATCTGATTTCGATTGTACTGTTGCGTCCAGGGAAAATAAATCGTCTCAGCCGTCGGACACTTAGGCTGATGACATCCGACGAGAGTGAGTTCTTTTTCGTGAAAAGGCATGAAATCGACTTCGACTTTCCGATGCCAGATAGAACCCAATACCATAATTCTACCGCCGATGCGCGCTAAATCGAAAGCGCTGAGAAGCGCCTGCGGATAGCCAGAGGCTTCAATAGTAACATCTAAACCTCGTCCTCTGGTAATCTCATTCACTTCGGATTTCACATCACAACTTTTGGGGTTCAGAATATGCGTTGCGCCACAGTCTTGGGCTACCTGAAGTCTCATATCGCACAGGTCAATGGCGATTAAGGCTTCGCTGCCAGTTTGAGATACCAATTGCAACGCTAATTGTCCGACTAATCCCATCCCACTTATGGCGACAAATTCCCCGAGTTCGATTTTGGCTTTTCGGACTCCATGCATCGAGACGCTTCCCAATACACCAAATGAAGCTTCATCAAATGAAACATCCTGTGGAATTTTAGCTAACGATTGTGGCGCGGCGGATACTGTCACGTAACTGGCATGACTCCCTAACGAAAGCACAGGGTTGCCAATCTGAAATCCTTCAACCTCTTCCCCCAAAGCCACAATACGCCCAGCATTCGAATAACCCGGCGAGAGGTCATGAGTTCGGGAGAGTTCCTGACTTCCTAGTTCAGTTCCGGCGCTAATCAATGTGCTCACCGTTTTTACCATGACTTCGCCCTTGCCAGGATGACGCACAGGGAAATCTTGAATTTCAACGCGGTTATCAGGTTTGACAACAACTCGACGACCGGATTCAACCGGCTGAGAATAATTTGCTGCGTTTTCCATATCTCCTCCCAACATAGAATAGAGACATCTCAGAATGTCTAGAAACCGAGTTTTTCGACCAAACTCGGTTTCTGAGCCTTTCTTAATAATTATAGCATGTAGGTGAGTTTGAATGCAACGTATTTATTGTCCATGCCAATTATTTATATCGTGGACAGAGATTCCCCATGATAGAATTTTCGCGTGGGGAATTTGTATATCGTGGATTTTCGACTGGCAAGAAACTGTTCCTTATGGTATAATAACTATAACAATTTTTATGAGGTGATAAATTTGACTTTAAAAGAACGTATAGTGGAAGATATGAAACAGGCAATGAAAGCCAAGGATAAGTTAAAACTAGATGCGATTCGGATGTTACGAGGAGCGATTCGTGATAGGGAAATCGAGAAGCAGCTCGACTTAGATGATGATGGGGTTATTCAGGTACTGGCAAATCAAGTCAAAAAGCGAAGAGATTCAATTGAACAATTTCGTGACGCCGGGCGTACGGATTTGGTTGAACGAGAGGAGAAACAACTACAAGCGTTGGAAATTTATATGCCACAACAACTTTCCTTAGATGAAGTAAAACACCTTGTAGATGAAGTGATAGCTGAAACAGGCGCTAGTTCGATGCGGGATATGGGTAAAGTCATGAGCACAATTATGCCGCGTATTCGAGGCAAAGCCGATGGCAAGCAGGTAAATCAAATAGTCCGAGAAACGTTGGGAGGCAGCGCTTAAAAATTTCAAATAAACATTGATTTATAAAGTAGGTATTGTGACAAAAACAGATATAGCGAATTTTTGGAAAAGGATTGATAGTATGAATGAACGGAAACTCATTTTAATAGCAGATGATGAAAAACGTTTGCGTGAAAATATCTCTTATGCGATTGATGATGATAATTATCATATTGTTTTAGTGCCGAATGAAACGGAAGCATTGAATTGCATTGATAATGAATTTGTAGACATTTTAATTGTTCCACTGAAGACGAACGAAATTGACGGGATACACCTTTTAGAGGTTGCTAAACAACGGAATCCCGATGTGGGCGTAATTTTAACGACGACCCAAAGTATCGCTGATACGGATGCAGCCATCAAAGCGATGAATCAAGCTGGCGCTCACTATTTTCTTTCAAAACCGATAAACCTTGACCAGTTGAATGCCGTCCTCAAGAAAGTCATCGACCAACAACGTTTGGCTTCGGAAAATAAACAATTGCAGCAGCAACTCGACTCGAAATTTGGCTTAGTCGGATTTACCGGGCATTCTGCGGCAATGCATGAAGTATATGAGACAATCACTCAAATAGCCCCGGCGAAAACGACAGTTCTCATCCTTGGCGAAAGTGGCACCGGGAAAGAATTAGCCGCGCGCGCCATCCATTTAAGCAGCCCACGCAGAGATAAACCGTTTATCCCTATACATTGCGCAGCGCTTACGGAAAGTCTTTTGGAATCTGAATTGTTCGGACATGAACGCGGTGCCTTTACAGGCGCTACTAGCGTCAAAAGAGGACGATTTGAACTTGCGGATGGAGGTACGTTATTCTTGGGTGAAGTTGGGGAGATTAACCACGAAATACAAGTAAAACTTCTGCGAGTTTTGGATGCTCGTGAGTTTGAAAGGGTTGGTGGTGAAAAAACGTACCACGTTGATGTACGTATCATCGCCGCGACAAATAGAAACCTCTTGGAAGCTGTTCAAAATGGCGAATATCGAGAGGACTTGTATCATCGCTTGAGCGTCGTTACTATTAATATGCCCCCGTTACGCAAGAGAAAAGAGGATATCCCATTGCTGGTTGACGCATTCATTAATGAATTTAACGAGGAGAATGGCAAGCAAATTTCAGGCATCACCAATCAAGCGATGCGATTCCTGATGCGATACGATTGGCGAGGCAACGTCCGCGAACTCAAAAACTGTATCGAGGGCATGGTGGTCATGGCTCGTCCCAACAAAATCCTTGATGTGGATGACCTTCCTGAACATATTCTGATGTCGGATACCAATCCCACAACACAGATATTACCTGTTCATACTTTAGTGAAAAGGGAATTCTCACCCTTCTTAACACCTGCGCCGACTATATCTTCGATGGATGCTTTTCCTCAAACTCAGCTCCGCGTGCATGTCGGTATGTCTCTTAGTGATATAGAACAGGAAGTAATTCGAGAAACGCTCAAATATACGAACAATAATAAAGCGAAAACAGCGCGGATTTTGGGTATAGGTAAGCGAACTCTTTATAGAAAGATTGAGAAGTACGGATTGTGTTAACAATATGATTTGAATTTTCAACATCTAACATCTTCCGTTCTCAAATATGAAGAAAAATGAATATCAAACAATATATCTCGAAAAATTTAATAGATTTTAAATCTATCTCACTAATCTATTCTGATGCAGTCGTTGTACCAAAATATACGGCTGAAACTTACAGCGAAGTTTCCATCCAAAAATCTCCTGAAGATACTTCTGCTTTTTGGGCTAACTCAGGTTCAGATTTCATTTCCGCAATCGTATTTATCTTTATACCCAGCTTGATTCTACTGGGTATTGTCGTAGGATTATATCGCTGGCGGAAACGGATATCCCAATATAGGCGACATTCGGAAAGATTGGAATCTACTACTATTTCAGAGAAGCAACCCGTTACAACTCCACAAGAATACGAGACTGATATAGCATTCCAAAGTATAGAAGAGATGGCGCTACATGAACTTAAAAAGGCTCAACGTTTCCGAGAAAGAGGGCAAATTGCTGAATATTCCGAGGCGATTTCATGGGCGATTAAAAAATATGTCGGCGAAAAATATCATATCAAAATTCTAGGGGTTTCCACCAGCCAGATTCTGGATAATTTACCTCACGAACTTACAGATAGCGTCTTTGATTATGTCGGAGAGATTTTAAGAACCTGTGATATGATTGGGTTGGCACAGCATCGACCCTCGCGCGGCGAACTTGACCACATTTACCAAATTTCGACAACGTTTATCCAGAGCCAAATTCAACCAGATGATTCTGAAGATGAAAGAAGCGAGGAGTGAAACGTGATGAGTGATTTATCCATCACTTATCACGTTTCACGTATTATGCAACATCACGATATCTCTGAATTAAATAGGAGAATTGCAGAACAGAGTTCATTTATAGAAGATATTAAAAGAGAAGTCGCCAAGGTTATTATCGGGCAGAAATATCTGATTGATAGATTGTTAATAGGTTTATTAGCCAACGGCCACGTTCTTTTAGAAGGCGTGCCTGGCTTGGCAAAGACAACAGCAGTAAAGGCGCTATCTGATGCGATTCAAACGAAATTTCAGCGGCTACAATTTACTCCTGACCTTTTGCCGGCGGACATCATTGGCACAATGATTTACAATCAAAAGGAGAATATTTTTACCCCAAAGAAAGGACCGATTTTTGCCAATTTAATTTTAGCGGATGAAATCAATCGCGCCCCAGCCAAAGTGCAAAGCGCCTTGTTGGAGGCAATGCAGGAGAGACAGGTTACCATAGGCGATGAAACCTATCCGCTTGAAGAGCTATTTTTAGTTTTCGCGACCCAAAATCCCATTGAGCAGGAAGGTACTTATCAATTACCTGAAGCCCAAGTAGACCGATTCATGCTGAAGCTGAAAATCGATTATCCCAGACGAGAAGAGGAAATTGAAATCCTGAGACGAATGACCCAAAAAGATATACCAAAAGTTCAGAAAGTAGTATCACCAGAAGAGATTATTAAAGCGCGTTCGGCTGTTCTGGACATATATATGGACGAAAAAATTGAAAATTACATCGTGGATATTGTCTTCGCCACGCGTCAACCAGCTAACTATAATTTACCCCAATTGGAATACCACATCGAATATGGCGCCTCGCCGCGAGCATCCATCTTTTTGACGTTAACTTCGAAAGCTCATGCCTTCCTCCAGCACAGAGGATATGTCATTCCTGAAGATATTCATGCTGTGGGGATGGACGTCCTCAGACATCGCATCATTGTCACGTATGAAGCGGAAGCGGAAAATGTCTCCTCAGAAGATGTGGTTAGACAGATATTTAATAAGATTGAAGTGCCATAATGGTAAGGTGATGAGTGTTGTTGAGGTGTTGTTTTATTATATTTCTTGCGCTTATAATATCTGAGCTTAATACTTCAGTTGCAGAAGATGATAAATCTTTGAAGGCATGGCTTTTGAGCAAAGTAAGATCGGAAAATCTAATTGGAGATAACACAAAATTTAACTACCCGTCAAAACCCCTTAATCTCATGCGTCCGTTCAATTCAAAGTCGACACCGAGTTTGAAACCCGCAGGTTCTATGACTATGACGTTTCGTTTCATGCTACTGATTCCAATCCGATTTCATCAGAAAGTCATCACACATCAAGACGGGTCACTATGTACTTTTCGACCAACATGTTCTCAATATGGCTATGAGGCGATAAAGCAACATGGACTGCGCGGGCTTTTGATGACCAGCGACCGATTGCTGCGCTGTTATCGGGGCAATCGCAAATATTACCCAACAATTGGACAATTCGCTTATGACCCAGTACCTTAGGAATTCGGATTTAGGAATTAAAAAACAATTTCGCAATTCGAATCCCAGCGTTTCTTTATCCTTTAGTTTCACTCATGACAAGCTCTTAAAGTTTCTTATGAAAAAATGACCTCATGTAATGCACAGTTTCAAATATCCAGAATATCATCGCTATCGGCATCAAAATTCGTCTGCTTGACAACTTGTATCTTTTTCCTTGCCACAGCATTCGTTTCAATTTCGTCTTACGCGGATATCTTCGAAGCTCGACAGTTGCTTTCTTTTGCAGATTCGCTATTCAGCGAAGAAGATTACAAAAACGCAATTCATGAATACAAGCGCTACCTTTTTCTCTATCCCGATAGTCCTATTGCTGCTGAAGTTCAATTTCGCATCGCGACTTGTTATCGAAACGCCGGGGACTTCAACGCCGCGATTTCAGCCTACCAATCGATAAATGGCTACCAATCAATGCCCAAAGTGCAACTTAAAATTGCAGAATCCTACATATTTCAGGAAAAATATCCCAAAGCTGTGGAACTCTTGAAGCAATTTGTTAAGGAATACCCTAATCACAAACTTGCCCCAAGAGCTAAATTTCTGATTGGCGCTAGTTACATGGAGCTAAAAAACTGGAAACTCTCTTCGCAGTTGTTTCGACGTGTTTTAGACGAATACCCGCAATCGACATTTGTAACCGTCAGCGGCAATTTAGCAAGGTCGATTACGCGAGCAGATAATCTCCCTTCCCGTTCGCCGTTTTTATCAGGTTTAATGTCTACTATTGTTCCAGGAAGCGGTCAGATGTATAGCAGTAGATTTTCAGACGGTCTTTATGCTTTGATGGTAATAACTACGACCACAGCCGGCACGATTTACTACCTCTATCAGGAGCGATATAAAATCGCCATTCCCTTGGGAATAGTGAGCGCAATATTTTATGCGGGCAATATCTACGGCGGGATTCAAGCTGCTAAGATTTTTAACGACCAGCAGGAAAGTCAATTTCTCAACGAACTACGAATGCAGATTCGGCAGGCAGATGTATTTTAATCGGATGCTATTTGACTTTCAGCACAACAAGCATCACATCATCTATTAGGCTCAGACAAACCGTCTGACATTAAGATTAACGTATCGGATTCCCCCAGTTTGCCCCTTCCATCTACCGTTTCCAACGTTCAGAATGCAAATCAGAGAACGTGTTCCATCCGCTCTAACACATGATTTTGCAGAGCTGGGTCGAGCGTTACAAAGACCGTTGAGTAACCCCAAACGCGGACTAATAGAGTGCGATACTGCGGGTCATCGGGATTTTCTTTAGCTTTCAGTAGCGTGTTGCGGTCAAGTGTATTCGCCTGCAACGTCGCCGTGCAGGGCAACTCCAGGAAAGTTTTCACGAATGCCACGAATTTCTCAAAAGCATCTGGCCCCTTCAAAGCTGAAAGGGTGAAGTTCATATCCAGAACCGACCCATGTCCAGCCTTCGTCATATCAACCTTGGCGGCTGATTTTAAAACCGCCGTTGGCCCACTGCGGTCGCGTCCCAGTGCAGGTGAAAAGCTGTTTGGGATGTTCTCGCCTTGTTTGCGTCCATCCGGGCAAGCAGGCACATCGCGTTGACCGTGGATGCCGAAGTTCATGAAACCCGCTGTCTGCTTTGCGCCTGGGCCATACGGATTTTGCGCTCGGCGGTGAGTCTCGTCGCAGAAATACTCGGCAATCTCCTTGATGATTAAATCAACTTCATCGTCATCGTTGCCATACTTCGGCGAGCGATTCAAAAGCTTTTGACGAAGCGGCGCATGGTTTTCGTAGTTGTCATCTAACGCCGCAATCAGTTCATCCCATCTGAGACTTTTCTCTTCATAGATATACTTTCGTATAGCGGCAAGCCCGTCGGCGACGTGCGCAAGTTGCGATGGAATGCGGCTGAAAATCGTATAACGAACGCCGTCAGGAGAAGCCTTTTCGAGGCAATCATCAATACTCGCCGCAAAAAAGGGATAGGTAACCTGACGCACACCTCGTGGACCATTCGGCATGAAATTGGTGAGTCGTTGTTTGAAATCGTCCATCACTTCGTCAAACGTGTCATAGCTTTTCGCGGCAGCTGCACGCACTGTTTCATTGAACACAGGGATTGTGCCAAACACTCCAAAAGCGGAGGTACCCACGCCGCCCGTAACCAATTCCGAACATCCATCGTTGCAGTAATTCCGCGCTATCTTAAGCGGAATGCCGATATTCACCAAAGCGGGGACGGCTACTTCGTCATTGAATATCGACGGCTGACTCAAACCGAGACAAATTGTCCGACAGCCCGCTCTGAGCAATTCCGGCGGAGAACCTTTGAAGAGACGTAAATTCAGTTTAGGTTCCGGCAATTTTAGCCTGGCGGTTGCCAAAAGACACATATAAGTCAATTCATTGGAGGCATCTTCCCCGGCTGGCGTCTGTCCGCCAAGAGCGACATTTCTAAGTGAATCGTTATTGCCAGCGAAATAGTTAAGTTTAATCCAAAGATTTTCCAGCAGTTCTTGGGCTTCCTCCTGCGTCAGCACACCCGTGTCGATGTCCCGTCGATAGAATGGATACATCCACTGGTCAAATCGCCCGATGCTGCCACGAGCGCCAAACATATGGGTGAACCAGAAAGTCTGAAGCGCCGCGTGGAATGAAGTTGGGGCTCCTGCGGCAATTTCATCGCACACGCTCGCGATGCGCTGCAGTTCCTCTTTGCGTTGTGCATCCTCTTCATCCTCCACAAGCTCGCGGGCGTGGTCTGCGTTTCTTTGGGCATAGTGACAAGCGGCGTCGTAAGAAATCGCCGCCGCTTCCAAGAAATCTCGCTTCTGAAGGTCAGTTTCCTCCGCCAACTTTTCCCTGGCTCGATTGCGTATGCCAGCAAAGCCGTAACGCAAAAGATTGTGGTGTCCGGGCGGATAATGCGGGTCATATTCGCCCAACGGAAAACTATTTCTATCTCCGGGGACATGCGCCAATGCAACGCCAGCCAGCATGTCATAGGGTTGCACCGCCGGCGGACTGGCATCCAACCGAGCGGCAAAATTTTCCCCGAACCCAACAAGTCTAGATCTGCTTGACGGCTGCAGAGAAACACTTGTGACAAACTGTCCGGGAGTATTTTTCCAATATTCTTCCCTCAACCGAAAACTCCGGCTTTCGGGGCAGAGGGCGTCGTCAATAAGGTGTATATCACGGACGATACCACGTAATTTATGTTTTTCTTCCATTTGATACTCCTTCCGTAATTTTTTTGATAGTTCGTACAATTTCTCCTTTACGGTACGCAAGTGTATACTACAATGTCATCGACCCGAAGAAAATCGGCGTCAAGGCTTGCGAAGCTACGAATGTCTGCATCAAGGGCGATGGCGATGTGGAAGGCGTCAGTGGGCAGCAAGCTATAGGTAATGTTTCAGATTTGTTTATTCTCTTGTGATTGCAAATTGCAAAATTCATATCGGTTAATGAATTTTCGATTGACATTCTTGATATGATAATGTATAATCGTCATTAAGTCAAGGGAATTTTATGGGAGTTCCAAAACCTCACCAGTCATGGCGCGGTTTTTTGTCGCTCGCTTGCTGGAGAATCTGGTGATTCAAGAAGATTGGTCGTGCGAGTTTGAGAAAGAAGGGAAAATAATGGCGATTTCAACACTTCAAGAGAACGGCTATTTACCACCTGGGCTTTACCTCGCAACGCTTGACGAAATTTGGGAAATGTTTGGCTGCACATCGGAACGACGACGCAGCGTTTGTAGTAGTAACGACAAGGGAGAGGAGATTATGTAGCGCCTTTGCGTTAAATATTTTAAAATCAACAAATCTGAAACACTACCTTAAGTACCTTATATTGGACTTCGTCGAACATTCATCAACAACCCCATTGCCATTAAACTGGATAGCATTGACGAACCGCCATAACTAATCAGGGGTAAAGGCAATCCGGTTACGGGCACTATCCCCAATGTCATGCCGATATTGATGAACGTCTGTGTTCCGATTAGCGCGACAACCCCCACAGCCAGCAAGCAGGAAAATAGATTCTCCGCTTCATAAGCGATGTGAATGCCGCGCAATAAGAACGCCAGGTACAACAGCAATAAAACTGAAACTCCCAGAAAGCCCCATTCTTCTCCAATGACGGCGAAAATAAAATCATTGTGTTGTTCTGGAATGAAGGCGAGATTTTTCTGTTTTCCGTGCAGATATCCTTGTCCAAAAAGACCGCCAGACCCGATAGCTATCTTCGATTGAATGACCTGATAACCTGTATCCAGCGCATCCATTTCAGGTGATAAAAAGCTAGCAAGGCGTTCTTTCTGATAGTCAGGCAAAATGGAATTGCCAATCCAGGCAATGCTAAATCCAGCAAGAATGCATAGGGCAATCCAAAATACCAGGGATATCGCTCGCTTATTATTTGCCGCCAGGCAGATAAATCCGACGGCGATAAAATAAACAGAGGCGTAAATTAAGATTTGCGAAAATTCCGGCGTCCAGTTATATGTCAGCAGAAATGGCAAGGCAGTGGCTGCCGCAACAATGGGGAATACTAATCCGACTAGATAGCTCAGGTTTGCTCCGCTAACCAATAAAATTGCCAGAGTCATGGGGATAAACACGAATGCCGTGCCAAAATTTGGCTGCATCAGAATCAGAAGGATATAAGCGCCAGACATCATTAGGGCTCCGAGGATGACCCTGGATTCTTGCGTCCGCTTTCTGCGGTCATAAAGATAACGAGCCATGGCGATAACCAAAATAATTTTTGCCAACTCAGATGGTTGTATACTCAATGGGCCAAACTCAAACCATCGCTGTGCACCTCTGATAAACCGTCCGAAAATAATAACTCCGGATAATGACATCAAACCGATGACATAAACCGGATAAGCCAGATTGTAAATCCAGTTATGACTGGCAAAGAAGACAGCGGTCATCGCCGCAAGACCAATGCCAATCCGAATCAATTGCTTTTTCCACAGACCAGAGAATTTAGGCAGACCTGATTGTGTAATACTATACTGCATGGCGATGCTGACGCCGAGCAAGATGACAATAATACCAAGTAGGAAAAAATCCACTCTTCTTTTGCCCCGGGCCCTACTGATGCTGGAATAAACTCTCACATCAATCACTTCCATCCTTTCGCGCTAGTAGCGTCTCGCCGCGATTTCGTTTGTTTTCAAAATATGTCTGAAACATCTCTTTCGCCAGCGGCGCTGCTGCTTTCCCGCCGCTAACGCCGTGTTCGACGATGATAGCCACAACGATTTCAGGATTTGTAAACGGGGCGTATCCGGTAAACCAGGCGTGCGGTTCGCCGGAAGAAGTCTCCGCAGTGCCAGTTTTACCCGCCACCACGACATCCGGCAAGCGCGCCAATGCGCCGGTGCCATAGTTGTTCACAACTGCTCGAAGACTCTGGCGCAATAAGTTTAACGTCTTAGCAGAGATATTCAGAGTGTGTAACGGTTCTGGCTGAATGACTTCAATGTCGCCTGTTACCAACTCAATTTTTTTAACCAAATGGGGTTTATAGTTTTTACCCACTGCAATTAACGCCATCATGTTTGCCACCTGAAGCGGAGTTACCAAAACATTACCTTGTCCTATCGACATATTGACAGTATCAGCCGCCCCCCAGCGCCTACCTTTTTCAGGAATATCGCGAGAGGAAGGGATAAATCCTCTCTTCTCGCCGCTGATATCTATGCCCGTGAGTTGTCCTAACCCAAGTTTTGTCGCATAATGATGCAAGATATCAGGTCCCATAGCCCGCCTCAATGACAATTTGTAAAAGTAGACGTTGCAAGAGTTTCTCATGGCTTCGTAAAAATTAACTTTTCCATGACCTCTCTCCCGCCAACATCTGAATCTTTTGCCTTTGAGGGAGAAGTAGCCTGGGCATGAGATAAATTCTTGCGGGCTGATGGCGCCGGTTTCCAAACCTGCCGTTCCTGTTACGATTTTGAATGCGGACCCAAGGGGGTATTGCCCAGCAATAGCGCGGTTTTGTAAAGGGTGGTCTGGGTCGGTTATTATCCGATTCCATGTGTTTTGGTCAAGAGAATCGATGAATAGATTCGGGTCAAAATCCGGTTTGCTGGCCATCGCCAACACCTCCCCATTTCTGGGGTCAAGCGCAATGATAGCGCCCACTTTATCCGCCAGAAGTTCTTCCGCTTTCCTTTGCAACGCAGCATCCAATGTCGATACCACCAACGCGCCGCGCTGCGGAAAAGACAAGTAGTCGGAAGGTTGCGAATAGGTTTTGACCACCTGTTCATAGACGTTGACTTCGACTAATCGCCAGCCCGGACGCCCTCGCAGATAAGATTCATACGCCTCTTCCAATCCCGTCCGCCCGATTATATCATTTTTTGTGTAATCTTCGGTTTTCAGCCGTTGGAAAATCGACTCATCCATTTTGCCAATATAGCCGATGACGTGCGGAGCGATACGAGCATATACGCGTTTTGGAGGCGCGAGGAGGAGAAAATCGGGAGCGCGTTGCGCAATAACAGCCAATATCTCTTCATCGATGTTGAAAAATGAGGCAGTTGGGT
Organism: Candidatus Poribacteria bacterium; assembly: GCA_012961655.1. Lineage (GTDB taxonomy): Bacteria > Poribacteria > WGA-4E > DTYX01 > DTYX01 > DTYX01. The sequence goes on along the minus strand of DTYX01000692.1, from coordinate 705 downwards.
TACCAGCAACAGTTGTTTGAGCGTTATTTAGCCATGCCCCTTGTTTCGCAGAAGCAACGACCTGCAGCGATGGTGATGCGTTCTTTAGAACTTGCATCAATGCTTGCCGTTGCCGTTGTAAATCCGCGCTTTCCCCCTTTTTGCAAAGGGCAGAGGGGATTTCAGTCCTCTTTTGAGGATAAATAATTTGGTATGAAGAACGGTTATCGGCGAGAACTTCTCCCGTAAGACGAAGTCGTCCCTTCACTTCGTTCGAAGGCAGGCGGTGAACAAAGTGAAGCGGTTCACGAAGCCCCACACTTAAGTGTGGGTCGAGCGCGAAGCCATATCTATCCGTAATTAATCCACGCGGCGGTAGCGAACGCACTCGACGCAGATGCGTCTGCTCCGCCGCTTTTAGGCTTTCGTCGAACTGCCAAATCTGTAAATATCCCGCCCTGTACCATAACGACAAAAACCCGATGCTCATCATGATAGCTAAAACAGTAATCCGTCTGGAGTACGAAATTGTTTTGGTTGTATAAATTCTTCCAATATTTTTCATCTTTTCGATGGTCCGGATCTTGCCGGCCCGTTCGTGTCCCAGCTTTCTCAGCTTTTCGCTGATGCGGTGCTCGCTCCAGGGGAAAGGGAGGAGTTGAGCGACCTTGCCGTCTGCTTCCACATAGCGGGTCCTGAGGTTCGGTGGGCGGGGAGGCGTTACTT
>DTYX01000691.1 GCA_012961655.1 Candidatus Poribacteria bacterium | reverse complement strand
TGCTCAGAACTGTCGATGATTATATTAATAATGTACTGCGTCCAATTGCTGAAAATGAAAGTCTCCCCGCCAAAGAAAGAGCTAAAGCTAAACTGAAAATTGGGCATTTACTGTATAAAGATCAGCGGTATGAAGTTAAGGATAAAAATGGCGAGTTAACGGGTGATGCAATTTATGAATATAAAGAATTTGAAGATGAGGAGTTCGGGAAAAAATTTCCTAAAGATTATACAGAATCCGCTTCAGATGTTCTGATAGCGAAATATCAGATTGCATCATGTTATTATCAGTTAGGAAAGGATTCTCATCAGTCAGGACAAGATCCAAAGAAGCCTAATGATGAAAGGATGCAGTATTACAAGCAAGCTGTCGCGTACTACCAGCAAGCTGCCACGGAAGCCCAGGAGATACTCAGCACATCTAATCTAAAGGAAAATATGCAGGTAAGCATACATTACCTTTTGGGTATGGTAAATTACAATTTGATGGATATCAATGATAAGAGATCCAGTGAAGAAGGCGAAAAGATAGGTACTTCGCTGTTCTACGTAGATGATTTTAAAAATTTGACGAGTCTGGCGTCCAAACTGCGGGATGCTCATGATTCTCTATCACAGTATCTCCGTGGGAAATTTTCCACTGATACGCAGCAATTGCTGGAAGAGTATGATGGTTCCACCCTTCCGTCTGAAACGCTTCAAATGGCTTTGATTGATGAATTAAATCAACTGTTACAAGACGAGCTTCTTTACAATGAACAACACTTTCCGAGGGAATCGTTGTCTGAGGAGATCCTGCGTCTAATTGAGCAAAATCCGCAAAGGGAAGCTTTAATTTACCTTAAGGAAAGGGCTTTGAAAGGGAAAACCCTAGGTTTTCCCTTCAGCCAAGACAGAATTTTGGGCTACGGGGAAATCTAACATTGTCGAGTTAAAATAAAATAAAAATTTTGCCAGATGGTGGTGAATACAAATGCAAGCCTTATCCATTGACGAGATAGCTAAACAAACACAGATTTTTTCTGAGCAGGAACGCCTACAACTTATCAAACTAATTATTGAGGGGTTGGAGAAGGAAAAGCAACAAAGAAAAACTCGAACATTTATATATGGAAAATATGCGAATACAGAAGGAAGGATGTCTACAGAGGAAGATTTCAAAATTGCTGAATTGTCTCCATCAACTGAAAAGGTTAAAATCTGTGGATGAAATCCCGGAGCAGATGACGGAGGAGGAAGCGGCTGAATTCTATGGCAATCACGACTTGGCTGATATATGGGACGAATTGGAACTAGTAGAAGAGTCGATTGCAGTATCACCACGCCTGCGCGAATCCATGATATATCTGCGTTTGGAACAGCGCTATCTGGTTGCACTTAATCAGTTAGCTCAGCAGAAGGGAATGTCGTGCCACGCCCTTATGTGGGCATGGATTGTGGAGAAGTTGGAGAAAGAATCCAAAGCGTTGTTACGATAGCGGTCGAAGTAAACCCCGATTGTCGATAAATATTGAAGTCGAAATGTGAATTTCGACCTACAAATGTCAGAAATGTAAAAATTCCCATCTACTGAATTTGACTTTGTGCGGATAATCACAGCTTTGCTAATGAATAGTAAAGATAATAAATTCCATAAAATTTACGAATCTGAAATTAAAGGCCCATTAAAGGTTGCTATATCAATTATTATAGGCTTTGCATTGGAGTTTTTATTCCTTGTATGTTCCGCAATAATTAATATAATTACAAATAAGTATTTCCCAAGTAAAGTTCCAATGTCATTTACCGTGCTGCATATAATAACAACTGTTTCAAGTATTGGAACTGCTATCTTTTTTCTTTTAATCAGGCCCTTTATGATTATTTTTGATGAATATTTTAAAAAACGGAAAGGTGACAGACAATGAGTAAACAAACAGCTACGGTTAAACAACATGCGATTAAAGAACTGAAACTTGCAGCTAAAATAGCATTATGTTTCCTATCAGTTTGGTTTATACTTCTAATTTGGGCTTTTAAAGGTGTATATTGGGGGCTTATATCATCCATAATTTTTGTATTCGCAGTTGCTATTATTCTCGCGGGTGGACGAAGGATATATTTGCTACTCCAACAGGGTAGCACCTATTTTTTACTCCGGAACCTTAGATTAAGGAGTAATCACAACTTACCTAAAAAGGAGGGCAAAAAACAATGCGGCGAGTAAATTCTTCTCAAGATGGGGCACTTCCCCCAACAAGTAATGTCATTGCGAGCACCTCGTTTAAGGCATGATTGCTTCATCCCTCGCAACTTCGGCTCCGCGAAGCAATCAGGCATCCATTAGCCCAACAAAAAACGAAAGTTTATTTTTGAAAATTAGGTAAAATCTCCACCGGTTTGATTCTTATATTTCTCCTGTTGGTATCACATTAGGAAGGAAGTGTTTATTTTGCGCAAATATTATAGACTGACAAAGGAAGAGCGAGAAAGTTTGCTTGCAAAGTTGACTGAGACGCTAAAAAAGATGAAAGGGGTTAAAGTGGCTTATCTGTTCGGTTCGCTTTCGCAAGAGCGCCTGTCCGTTAAGGATGTAGACGTAGCTATTCTCATGGATGAACAAAACGCTTCGAAGCGTTTGCGTGTGGAAGAAGCGATTAGAAGTGAGTTGGCGCCAAAAACCTACCCACTGCCTGTTGATGTGGTTTTGTTGAATGGAGCAACAGCTCTGTTTCGTCATGAGGTGATAAAGACAGGAAAAACACTCTTCGCCAGAAATAGAGAAGAAAGGATTCAATTTGAAGTCGCTTCGGAAAACGAGTATTTTGATTTCGAACCCATCCGCAACCTTTTTTTTAAAGTGACAGAAAAAAGACTTTCTGAAGGAAGTTTTGGCTTTGAGAAACTCCGTAGTTAAAGAATTAATCTCTCACCTTGATGAAGTTCTTACGCGATTAGAAGAACGCCGTTCTGTTTTGCCTCGAATTCATGAAATGGTTGGGTTACGGAATGCGTTGGTACATGAGTATCGTAGAATAGAACATCCTGAAGTCTTTCGTCACCTTCAGGAAAGCCTTCCTATTTTGCGTGAGTTTGCAAGCTTATGTTCGTTGTTTCTATCGGAGAATTGAATCATAAAGAGCAGATTTTTCAGACAAAATCGTGAGATGAAAATTCAATCTATTCTCAATGCCCTTGATGCAGACTAAAGTCCGCTGTTGGTATCATAGGGCGGTTTAACGTCCCTTCGCGAAGTTTATGAACTCAAATGTTGATATAAAAGGATGGTGGACTAGATGAGAAGTCTTTGGTTGTTCTTTTTGAGCATAATACTTTTTTTGCCAAT
>DTYX01000690.1 GCA_012961655.1 Candidatus Poribacteria bacterium | reverse complement strand
TTAATCATAACTCTTATGTGGCGGCTCTCGCGACAGGGATATTACGATAGCTAATCCCATTGATGCTGTCTTAGAAGAATTTCAGGCCAGCCTCTGGGCATTCCCATGGTAGAAGAACTCTCGTCGGGTTCAATCGAGTCTTCTTTCACCTTGATGCTGAAGAGTTCTCGGAGAGTAGCCCAAGATTCTATCTTGGCAGTGTTTCAAACAGCCAAATTAGAAATTTGGGCTACAATCTTCGCTTTTTGAAGAGAGGAGGTGCAGAGAGATGCAAAAGCAAAGTATAGAAACGCTCAAAACTATCCAAAAAAAATATGAATCTCAGTTGAAGCAAATTCCAGAAGTAGAAGGGCTGGGTATTGGGCGCTCTTCGAGCGGAGAATTTTGCCTGAGAGTTTACGCCAAAAAGAAATCCCCAAATCTTGAGCAACTTATTCCCCAAAAGCTGGAAGGGGTTCGGGTGGAGATCAAAGAGGTTGGTGAGATGGTGGCTTTTGAAACGAGTCTGTAAGGGTGATGCAGAGAATTTAAGCTTGAAAATTTAGACGGATATTGTATAATTAAAGTGTTCCAATTTAACTCATAATTCTTAGCTCCGCGTAATAAATTGACGGAGCCGATGAAAAAAAATAGGAGGGAATTCGGATGTAACAATCCGAATATACAATAGCGCAGGTCAACTGGTGCGAACTTTGAATATAGGGCGTCAAGCCGCTGGTATTTATATCACCAAAGACAAAGCCGCCTATTGGGATACACACCCTAACCCCTCCCATCAAGGGAGGGGAACTGCTTAGCACCTGTCACTTCAATCTTGACAGAGCACTAGGGCACTTTGTAAAATATGTTTTGGCTTTGTAGTGGCGCCTTCAGTCGCTTCTGTCGCTTAGCTGGCGACTAAAGTTGCGACTACAAGCACTCAAAATTAACAGAACAATAGTTAAATCGACCGAGAGGAGAAAAACCAATGCGTATGCATCATCCTCGAAAACCTGAAGACCAAATGACCATTGAGACATTACGGGCATCTTTAGATTACCTCACGATTGAAGAACTCCAGCTTCTAGAACAGGAATTGCATCAACGATTGCAGGATACACCCGATTGGCTGGATACGGAATACGTAGCTTATGCACGTAAGGAAGGCGCCTCTTCCATCAGCTTAGAATCTGTACGAGCCGCTCTTGCCAAGATAGAGGGAAGCATGAGCGACACCATCATTGAGGAACGCGAGGATAGATTCTGATGACGACTTATTATTTGGATACCAGTGCGCTAATCAAACACTATCACGTGGAAGTTGGAACACCTGTTGTTGACGAGATTTTGTCAGAGCCTGACGCGAGCCACTTTCTATCACGGCTCGCGGGGGTCGAAATGCAATCCGCCTTTGCGAAGAGAGTCAGAATGCGGGTTCTGACGGAATCCGATTTTGAACGCTTCTGCCGAAAGTTTCTGGCTGATATAACAAACGCGCAGTATCGGGTTGTTCGCCTGCTGGTTCGGCATTTTCAGCTCGCCGAGCAATTGATGTGCGTCGCAATCACGGAATCGACTACTTCGTCTGCGCTGATACCAACCTCTGCAAAATTGCGGAGGCAGAAGGATTCGCCGTAATTAACCTGACGACCCACACTTAATGTTCTGAGGGGGTTATCAATTTGGCATTATTCCCCTGAACTCAATGTTGGTACGACTTCTTCACGACTCAGAGTATAATTCCCTGTAAGTATAATAACTATCCATCACCTTTTTGATATGCCTGCGGGTTTCATCAATCGGGATATCCTCAATGAACTCATCCACGTCGGATAAATCTGCCTCTCGCAACCACCGTTTCATTCTGCTCTGGCCCCCATTGTAAGCTCCGGAGACGAGGGCATGGTTGTTGTCAAAACTATTCATCAAATTTTTCATAAACCAAATTCCGATGTGTATGTTTATTTCGGGTTGAAAAAGCATATCTGGATTAAATGACCGTATCTTTAGTTTCCGGGCAATCTCTCTGCCTGTACTGGGCATAACTTGCATCAATCCATAAGCGCCGGCGGATGATACCGCGTCAGCGCCATATCCGCTCTCCGCTCTTATCATGGCGATGACAAAAAATGGGTCGATGTCGTACTTTTGAGAGTATTTTTCGATGATGTCCCGATAGTAAAAAGGATATATCAGTTTGTACGCTTCGATTGGAGAAGCGTTGTTTCTATCTTTCAAACTACTTAGCCGAAACAACTTGAACCCATCAAGATAAGCTAGGTAAAACTGCTTTGCTTTCTGCCGCGATAAAATTAGATTGTAATAAATATTTTTGCGATTTTGCCTTCCCGATTTTAACAAGCTCTCTAATTCCGTAATTGTATCATCGAACGCTTTAGAAGCCATCAATTCTTGGGCTCTTGGCGCATCCAATTTCTCCATATCACGCCACAATGAATCATCCGATGTTACTTGAGTCCTACGATAATGCGAAATGCCTGGGTTATCTTTTACCACGATTCTCTTTGCGGAAGATAAAGATTGAATCCGTTCGCGCGCCCTTATGCTATAATACCACCGACGTTGGCGGATAATTTTATCATAAGCCCGTTTGGCGCTCTCCCACTTTTCCCGCTTCTCATAAATTTTGCCGAGCCAGTATTGAGCTTGACCGATATATTTACTTTGAGGAAATTTTTTTATCAATGTTCGCAAGGATGTAATGCTATCTTGATATTTTCCCAATTTGAAATAGCACCAGCCGATATACCAGAGAGCATCATCAGCGAAATCGCTTTTAGTATATTGTTTCGTCAATTGGTCGTAAAATTTAATAGCGTCCGAATACTGCCCGCGATTTTTCAAAGATTCTGCTATTTCATAAAGGGCGTTGTCAGCCCAGGCGCTCCATGAATATTGAGCGACAAAATCTTTCAATAGTTGGTTTCCCTTCGTTAATTTCCCTTTGCGTTTATAGCAGAATGCCGTTCGATAAAGCGCTCTGGTAAGGTAACCGCTGGCGGAATAGAGATTGACAATTTTGCGATATTCTTTAATGGCGCTATCATATCTTCTTTGTCGATAGTAACTCCTGCCGATATAGTAGGTGGCTTTGCCGGCTAGTTTGTCGCGATGGCCAGCCACAACCTTTCTGAATTCGTTTCGCGCTTGAGTATACTTTCCCGAGTTAAACAACACCATCCCCATAGATAAGCGCTGTTCCCGCGTAATTTTTAAATCGGAATGAACCGCGACTAAAGCGTTAATCTTTTTCAAGGCATCAACCGCAATGGCATCCGAGCTATTGCTATCTATCACTTGTTGATATGCGAGGTGCGCTTTTTGCCACTGCCCCAATCCCTCATAAGCCTTCCCGCTCTGATATCGAGAGGCTCGCGCATATCCGCTTCGCTTGTTTTCAATTAACTGCGGGTAAATTTTCAAAGCGGTTGCATAATTTTTCGCTTCCATATAGCACATCGCCAATTGATATTGAGCGGAGGGATATTTCGGATGTTTAGGATAGGCAGCTAAAAACCGCTCATACCAAACTATGGCGCCCTGATAATCACTTTTCGCCTGATAGCTCTCTGCGGTGTGCAGTTTGACGTAATCCGACAAGATATAATCTTCGGAGACCTGGCGGTAATATTCGATGGCTTTATCCCATCTATTCTGTTTTCTAAAAATATTACCCAAAATATAAAGCGTTCGATTTTTTCTTGCGCCGTCCCGCATTTTAGGTAGCAACAATTCCAGAATGTCAGCGGCGCGCTGGTATTCCCCTTGTTCGAGAAGTTCTAACGCTTCTGTTTCAGAATAACCCGCCTCTACCGTTGATTTATATGTTGGGATTAACAGTAATATGATAATTGGTAAAAGACTTATTTTTTTCATAGCACTTACCGTATATATTCAATGCAATATGAAACGTGATGCGTGAAACGTGAATAATGAATTAGCGGTTGACGCAGCCCGATACTCGGAATGTTCCACAAACTACTGAACGAAACGAAGACGGTGGCGTTTCACCTAATTTGCCTTGACATCTTTTCGCTCATAAGTGTATAATCCATCTATAAAGCCGCCGATTATCGGACAACGCTGATTTATGGCTCACGAAAGTTTATCTGGGGTTCCCGAGAAGACCCCAATCTGATTCTTTTTTATGAATCAGTTGGGTCGGAATTCGGAATGCGGAGATGAATCGGCTAATGTAGACAATGTAGGCAATTTTAATGAGTATCACCTATCGGCGCGGTCTGTGAATCAG
>DTYX01000689.1 GCA_012961655.1 Candidatus Poribacteria bacterium | reverse complement strand
TGGCTTGCCCCTGGATAATGTTCTGGGAGATATAGCATACGGCATTCCGCTGCACTTTATACGCGCTGTTGCATTTCTGATTAAATCGCTATTTCTGGTTTTCGTCATGATGTGGTTCCGTTGGACCTTCCCTCGACTGCGCGTTGACCAACTGATGGCGGTTTGCTGGAAATATCTTATTCCGATAGCGTTCTTTAATATCCTCGGCGCAGGTATTTGGGAATTGATTTTTAATAGGGAAGGATTCAATCCCGTAACGTCAATCTGGCTTGTTGCGCCAGTTTTGCTAGTAATCATCGGATTGATTTGGGCGCTTGCAAGGAGGAGGGCATCCCATGAAACGGTACTTTCTTAATATTTTTGAAGCGGTTTGGACGTTGATGGTAGGTCTTAGAATCACCTTCCGACAAATCTTCGACCGCGCCGTCACACACCACTACCCCTACAACGAAAAACGCTTCCCACTTGATAGAAACATTTTCCTCAATGAACAAAAGGTCAAGGCGAAATGGGGGCAGCATCGAACAGTTAGCAATATTCGCAAAATCCATGATGGCTTTCGCGGGCGATTACATAACCGCGTTGCAGATTGTATCGGCTGCATGAGTTGCTCTCGTGCATGCCCTGTCGGTTGTATAACAGTAGAGACAGAAAGAGCAGGGCGTGGTGAAGACCTCGGCGAAACGCACAATGTCGTCCACCTAAAAGATGGGACAACAATCGTCGGCATCGTAGAGGGAGATGAAAAACTCTCGCCGGATACGACCGTTACGATACAAGATTTAGATGGACAAACAGATACATATCCGAGCGACCAGATTGAATCCATCATCGCGCGGCGAAGGAAACGCATGCGCATCGTCCGATATGATATAGATTTATCCCTCTGCATGTTCTGCGGCTTGTGTGCGGAATCTTGTCCGACAGAATGTCTGATGATGACGAAGATTTTCAATTATCCCACGCATAATCTAAAGGACTTGGTCCATCATTTCGTTGAGCCTGTAGAAGAGAGCGAGACGTAGAAAGGGATATTACATGAGGTGAGTGACATGAACAACAGATTTTCGACGTGTTCGCAACCTACTGAGATTTACCCCGCCCTTTCCCGACCGGCTGTTGGCGGACGAAGAGGTGTAAAACCATCACCGCGCCGCTGGACGCGAGGGGAATACTACAAAATGGCTGAAATGGGAATATTCGCTCCCAACGAGCGAGTCGAGTTAATCGAGGGAGAGATTCTGCAAATGCCCCCACAAAATCCTTCTCATAGCACCGGCATACGTACTATCCAAGAGACATTGCGAATTGCTTTTGGGCCCGGCTTTGATGTGCGTCCACAGTTACCGCTGTTGCTAAATATCGCTTCTGAGCCGGAACCAGATATTGCCATCGTGCGTGGCTCGTTCCGTGATTATCGCACAGCCCATCCAAGGATGGCGCTGTTGGTGGTAGAAGTATCCGATACTACCCTGGCTTTTGACCGTTGCGAGAAAGCTAGTCTGTACGCCCGCGCTGATATTCAGGAATATTGGATAGTAAATCTTCTTGAGCGAGTAATCGAAGTCCACCGCGAAGCGCGTCCCGACCCAGACATGCCCTTCGACTACGGCTATGCGCGAATTACATGTCACGACGCGGGTGATACACTCTCTCCCCTAGCCGCGCCGAATGTAAAAATACCCGTTACCGAATTACTGCCGTGAAAAGAACGTTAGTGATGAAATGAGCGAAGCGAACATATATGTTGTACATGACTATGCGTAATTCATTAGAATTTCGCATAATGTTGCACAGGGAACATTTTTTATGAAATTAGAGTTTTTGGGCAACATCTATGTTAACCATGCCAAGGAGAAACAGATGAATCAATTTCCTATCAGAGAAATAGTTTTTTATCTATTTGCGCTTATCACCCTTGCGACAGCCGTGATTGTCGTAACCACAAAGAACATCGTCTATGCAGCGTTTGCGCTGATGTTTACGTTATTTGGCGTGGCGGGATTATACGTCTTTTTGAGCGCGGATTTCCTCGCCGCAGTCCAGGTGCTGATTTACGTCGGCGGCATCCTGGTTCTGATTCTGTTTGGGGTGATGTTTACCAGGGGCGTTCTTGACCTAAAACTCAAAAGCGAACGTGGACAAATTATCCCTGGTATAATTGCATCATTGGTCATTCTCATTTTGCTTTTCACAGTCATCGGCAAAACACCCTGGAATCCATTAACGGAAGCTCAGATACAGCAGATACAATCTGCTAAGGATATGGATACCACAGAGGAAATCGGGATTCAGTTGGTAGGTCGCGGCGAGGTAGACCCGGATGGCAAAGTTACCGGGGGGTTTCTCTTACCCTTTGAGATTGCCTCTGTTTTGCTCTTAATCGCCATAATCGGCGCGGCTATGATATGTCGAAGAGAGGTAAAGGAATGAATCTCTTACAAATTGGTTTACATCACTATCTCGTCATCAGCGCAATTCTGTTTACGCTCGGTATGTTTGCCGTGCTGACCAGACGCAACGCTATCGCCATGTTGATGGGAATCGAGTTAATTTTAAACTCATGTAGCATAAATTTTGTGGCTTTTTCCCGTTTCATCGAAGACGGTGGTATCCACGGACAGGTATTCGCCATATTCGTAATCATGCTCGCGGCGGCTGAAGCGGCAATCATGCTCGCGATTATCATCGCCATTTACCGACGTTTCGGCGCCATTAGTCCGGATGAAACGGACAGTCTTAGAGGATAATAGGAATAGTTTCAATACCTTAGGGCATATCTGAAAAATTGTCGCCAGAATGTTCTTAGTAATATATCTTTACTGGACTATAAGAAAGGAGTGACACAAGAGAACCGCATCTCTCTCGAAGCTAAATGTGGTTGTCCTTTTGAGTATGGAAATCCATCACTATAAATTCAATCGTATTACATTTGATATGGATGAGATTTTGAAAGACAATCTATTTGCCCGAATGATGAGCGTGTGGCCTGAAATTGAGACTCCTTTGACCGAGGAGGCTATTGTGATACTGGAAGATGCTACCCTGCGCATTAGAATGTTGTCTATTGCGGAGGAGTAGGGAAGAATTTTGGGCGGAGGTTTATAATGTTTTAGCAGAATTGAAGTTAATATAAAGAGAATGTATTGAGAGGATAATTTATGTTTATACTTGGTATACTAATTCTTGCATTTCCGATAACCGCTTTTGCCATTCAGATTCTTATCGGCAAGCGGTTATCCCCCGGTGGAGCTTGGATTTCCGTTCTGGCGATATTTCTCTCTCTCATTTGTGCTGTTGGCATTTTCGTCAAAGTTCTCACCGAACCTATCCCACCGGGTTCCGCGAGAGTCCATTTCAGAAGAGTATATCCTTCGGACGCGATAGTGTACCTGAAAAGCGGAGAGACGTTAGAGGGTACAATAGTAGAGCGAATTCCAAAGAGAGATGTCAAGCTCCAAGAGGTCGGAAAAACAGAACTGACAACTATTCCGGTAGATGAGATAGAGAATATCGAAGAAGGTTGGAGATGGATTGACCTCAGTGGCCGAAAGATTCCCCACTTTACCAAAGGGGGGTCAGGGGGGATTTATATCGGTATGCGTTTTGATACTACTACTGCTATTGCGCTACTGATGGTGACCATCACCTGTAGCTTTATCACCCTGTTTTCCATCGGTTACATGCACGGCGACCCGCGGTATTCCCGTTTTTTCGCATATCTGTCGCTATTCTCCTTTGCCATGCTACTTCTGGTGTTATCGGACAATCTTTTCACGCTCTTCATCGGCTGGGAATTGATGGGGCTTTGCTCGTATCTTCTCATCGGATTTTGGTTTGAACGCCCAGGAGTTCATATATCCCCTGCCACTGCCGGTACGAAAGCTTTCATGACAACGAAGATTGGCGACGTTTTATTATTCATCGGTATGATGATAGCCTTTGTCAGTTTAGGGAGCTTTCAGTTTGACAACATTTTCGACGGAGTAACTCGCGGTGATTTAAACAGCGGATGGCTTACAGTTGCTGGGTTGATGATTTTCTGTGGGGCAATCGGCAAATCCGCACAGTTTCCTCTGCACACCTGGCTTCCCGACGCGATGGAAGGTCCGACCCCCGTCAGCGCGTTGATTCACGCCGCGACGATGGTCGCCGCAGGTGTATTTCTGGTCGCCCGCATGTTTCCCATCCTAACGCCCAACGCTTCGCTTGCTGTTGCGTATATTGGCGGCTTCACGGCTATCTTCGCCGCGACGATTGCCATAGTCAGGATGGATATCAAACGCGTGTTGGCATATTCGACCGTCAGTCAACTCGGTTACATGATGCTCGGCCTGGGAGTCGGCAGCTACGTTGCCGGCGTGTCCCACCTCATCACACACGGTTTCTTCAAAGCTCTGCTATTTCTCGGTTCAGGCAGCGTCATCCACGCCGTTGGGACGCAAGATATGCGAAATATGGGCGGATTGAGAAAGAAGATGCCGATAACTTTCTGGACATTCTTGATTGGTACTCTCTCAATCTCCGGCGTGCCATTTCTATTCTCTGGATTCTGGAGTAAAGACGCTATACTCGGCGCAACGTTAGGTTATGTCATGGCGCATCCGGGACATATTCTTCTGTTTTTAATGAGCATCATCGCCGCCGGGATGACGGCTTTTTATATGTTCCGTTTAGTGTATATGACTTTCTTCGGTGAGCCGCGCGATGAGGAAGCGTATCATCACGCTCACGAATCGCCGACGAACATGACGATACCGCTTATTGTCCTGGCGATTTTTTCCCTTGCTATTGTTAATCCGCTCTGGTTCAACGAAGATTTCATCCAGTCATCTCATATTGGAGCGACCGTGGAAGAGGTAGAACATGCCAATCTTCTATCGGATACTTCCATCCCGCTTGTAAGCAACTCTAGCAATCCTGGGCGCGCTTCAGCAGAATCAGCGGTAAGCCCTCTGGGGCGTCCGTTGCTTTTTGCAGAGGCAACGGTACTATACGCCGCGGAGGGTGAACATGATGGCAACGCACATCTTATCGCGATGATTTTGTCGATTGTCATGGCGGGATTGGGCATTCTGTTCGCCACCCTATTTTACCTGACGAAACGCTATTCTGCCGAACGCGTGACGGCGCGGTTCAGAGGATTCTATACGGTGCTCTGGAATAAATACTACTTCGATGAGATTTACGACAAACTCTTCGTCAAACCATTAATTGGCCCAATTACCGGCTTAATCGGCGGGTTTGACTTGAGTGTTATCGACGGAATCGTCAATGGCATGGGCACAATCTGGCGGTGGATTTCCGACATCAGCGGACGGATAGATTATTTTGGCGTGGATGGTCTGGTAAACGGCGTCGCATCTGTTACCATATATTCCGCCAGGGTTAGACGAATCCAGACGGGGTTGATTCAAAACTATCTGTTGCTTATATTCGGCGGAATTGGCGGGCTGGTCATTTTGATGCTAATCTTGAGAGCGATTTAGTATAAATGGCAAGAGGACAAGGTGCTAACTGAATTCGAATTAAATTCTTTCACTTTAAATTGGATGGAGGAGTGGAAGGATGGAAGGCGCCCATCTATCCTTCCAACCATCCATTCCTTGAATCGCAACAAAGAGCAACCCAGCGTCGAAGTTGAAGATATTTTTTCTAACTTATGATGGTAAGTGGACAATATATAAGTTTTATAAGGAGGACATAACCGCATGATTCCTGAGGGATTTCCGATATTATTGACGTTAATGTGGGCAATACCTGTTTTAGGAATGGTCATTTTGATGCTAATTCCCAATCGAAACGAGCGGGCAATTAAGTGGATTTCAGTGTTGATTACGGCGGTTCCGTTAATTCTGGCAATTTTTATCTTTATCAATTTTGACCGCTTCAGCCAGGAATACCAATATGCAGGCCGAGTCCCGTGGATTAATGCCTTCAATATCCACTACTCTATGGGCATCGACGGCATCAGCGTCTGGATGGTTTTGCTAACTGCGCTGCTGGATTTCATCGGTGCAATTGCGTCTTGGGGTGTCAGCAGAGATTGGGCAGTCGGCAAAAGCGTTAAAATCTACTATGTCTTATATCTGCTGTTGGAGGCCGGGTTGATAGGTTTCTTCTGCGCTTTGGATTTCATCGTATTCTTCGTGTTCTGGGAGTTGACCCTGCTGCCGATGTATTTTCTCATCGGCGTCTGGGGCACAGAGCCGCGCAGAGAGGGAAAAATTGTTCGCGGCGGTCCGTATGCCGCTATAAAATTTTTCCTGTATACTCTCTTCGGCAGCGTGCTGATGCTGTTGGCAATTTTGGCGGTATATTTCAATAGCGACCCGCACAGCTTCGATATAACAACGGTGAAACTGATAGGCGCAGGCCCCTTAGCTGTATTAGTCTGGTTTGGCTTTTTCATCGGGTTTGCCATCAAAGTTCCCATCTTCCCATTCCATACCTGGTTGCCCGATGCTCACGTCGAAGCACCGACGCCGATTAGCGTCATCTTAGCGGGTGTCCTGTTAAAAATGGGCGGATACGGCATCATCCGCGTGAATCTGCCCATCTTGCCTGAGGCGACGAAATATCTCGGCACATTCCTGGCTATACTCGGCGTTATCAATATCATCTACGGCGCGCTCTGCGCTATGGCGCAAACTGACCTGAAACGACTAGTGGCGTATTCCAGCATCGGGCACATGGGGTTTGTCCTTCTGGGAATCGCTTCTATTTCGGATGCGGGAATAAACGGCGCCATCTTTCAGATGTTAAGTCATGGACTGTTGAGCGGTATGTTATTCCTCATCGTCGGCGTGATTTACGACCGCGTTCATCATCGCTTCATCGTTTATCCGAAGGATAAAGAGTTAATGCAGGAATGGCATCTTGACCCATCGCTGGCGGGAAAACCCGCCTTCGGGGGTTTGGGACTGAAGGTACCGGTTTACACCGGCATAGTAAGTCTGGCGTTTTTTGGCTCCCTCGGTTTACCTGGGCTCAGCGGCTTCATCGGTGAAGCGCTATCGCTGCTCGGAGCTTTTGGCCGCTATAAAGTTCTGGCGATAATATCCGTCCTGGGTATCGTCATCGGCGCGGCTTATTTCCTCTGGACAATTCAACGCATCTTCCTCGGAAAGCTGAACCCAAGATATGATAAGGATGCCGGAGGAGAAGAATATGATGAGGAATACGACAGCCACTTGACTGAAATCAACGGTCGGGAGTTAGCCACTCTGATTCCGCTCGGTGTTCTGGTCATCGTCCTGGGTGTTTATCCATCAATGGCGCTGAATATAATTAAAGATTCTGTGGCGTTACTTCTCAAGACTCTGATTTAAACGTAGATTATGCAAAAAGATTTGTTGCGATTATACGAAACGTAAAGTATAATCTAACTCACACCAAACGTTTAAGATAAAGCATAGATAAAGGTTACGTGAAATGCCCAAATTTTCATCCAGTGAGTATAAGTTTAATATTGCACTCAGGGACCTTTTGTGTGTACCCAATCTGATTACTCTATCTCGTCTGCTGTTTATTCCAATTATCATCTATTGTTTGTCAAGGCGAGATTCACGTGTATATCAGATGGTTAGCTTTGGGCTAGTAGCTATATGTTTTCTGACGGACTGGCTGGATGGCTATCTGGCGAGGCGATTGAACCAGATTACCTCATTAGGCAAAGCTATAGACCCTGTGGTCGACAAAATTGTGGTGATATCTTTTGTGATAGCGCTTATTGTCTATCGCGACTTTCCTCTATGGGCAGCGCTCATCTTCGTCTGTAAAGATCTTATCCTCATGGGCTTTGGAGTAGCGATGATTAAGCTGAGAAAAACTGCTATTGCAGCCAATATCTGGGGCAAAATCAATCTGTGGATGCTCGGTAGTATGAGCGGTTTATACGTTCTTAACGCTCCATTCAGAATTGTTTTTTTGATAGCTGGATTGATAACAACCGTCATCGCTGTTTTTAGTTATAGTATAGTCTTCGTTAGAACTATAAAAGGTGGACAATCCGAAGCCTAATCGCATTGATATTGGATGTTTTTAATGAACGTGAATTTGACACCTGTTTCAACCTTACATCCAATCCGGATGGGAGGGAAGGAATGGGAGCTGGAACTTCACCCTTCAAATTTTAAAAGCAGAAATTCCAAAGGATTAGTGGATGAGCCTCCTTTTCCCTCCATCCAGGGGGAGAAACTACGATACATCTGGAATATAAGGTTTTGGAAAGGAGTGTATAATTGGAAACACTAGATAATATACAAAGTGTAAGTAAATTCATTCCAGAATTAATCTTAATTGTTTTTGCCATAGCTGTCGTAATCTCTGATTTCTTCGCTAAGGGGCGTCGAGAAACATTGGCGATTATTGCTTTGGTGGGACTTATCGCTACTCTTATAAGCGTTCTGGCAGTAAGCATTGGCGAAACCGGCGAATCGCTCTTTATGGGGATGATAAAACTGGATTCCTTCGCCCTCTTCTTCAAAGTGCTTTTCATCATCGCTACATTTGCGACGATACTCTTTTCCGTTCGATTAAAGGAGATTGCCGATGTGCATCGCGGTGAATATTACGCGCTACTGCTGACAGTTACACTGGGTATGTTCTTGTTGGCATCGGCCACCAATTTGTTGATGATTTATCTATCTCTTGAATTGGTCAGTATTTCGTCCTACATCTTGTCGGGTTTTTCGACTTTGAAACCCCAACGGTCAAGCGAAACGTCTTTTAAATTCATCATCTACGGCGCCGTCTCTTCAGGAATCATGTTATTTGGGATTTCGCTTCTGTTTGGCATGACTGGTATTTCCAATATCAACGATATCGGCATAATTCTTGCTGGGAAAGCCAGTAGCCCTGGTGAGGTCTATAACCTCACCATACTGTTATCCATCCTATTTATCCTCGCGGGGATTGGCTACAAAACCGCTTCCGTACCGTTCCATCAATGGGCTCCGGATGTATATGAGGGGGCGCCGACGCCGATTACCGCTTTCCTATCTGTCGCGTCCAAAGCGGCGGGATTTTCGCTGTTGCTGAGATTTCTCTATTCTGCCTTCGCGCAACCTGTAGCGGAGGGCTGGAGTCATATTGGGGAAGTAAACTGGCCGCTAATTCTGGGAATCATCTCTGCGTTGACGATGACAGTCGGAAATCTCTCCGCTCTGCTCCAGAACAACCTCAAGCGACTGCTGGCATATTCAAGCATCGCACACGGAGGCTACATACTCATGGCTGCGGTTGTGCTCACTCAGCAAGGTGTTCAGTACATGCTGTTCTATCTGTTAATTTACTTGTGCATGAACCTGGGCGCATTTTTCGTCGTCATCCTCATCGCTGACAAATTGGGCAGCGAAGAGATAGACGCATATCGGGGGTTGCGCTCTCGCGCCCCGATTGTTGCAGTTTCCATGAGTATATTCTTATTTTCGCTGACAGGTATTCCGCCGTTTGCGGGCTTTTTCGGCAAGCTGTGGCTCTTCGGAGCTGTCATCGAGGCAGGCTCACATTGGTATTGGCTGGCGATAGTCGGCGTCATTAACAGTGTAATCGCACTCTATTACTATGTCCGCGTCGTCAAAGCGATGTTCCTTGAAGAATCGTCCGAAACAGGTTCTTTGTCAATTTCACGCCCACATTTAGTATTGCTCATCATCTTCGTTATCCCAACTATATTACTCGGTTATATCGGACAATTATGGAAACTCATCCCGAGTTCGTTTTAAATCGTGTGAGCAACCGGCGGTAATCTGGGATCTAGACCTCTTGCCCCCTTGCCATTTTTACTTCACCACGCAATTTTCGTCCCAAGCTACCGCCAGGGTGACAACGCGCAAAATCCGCCGCGGTAAATTTACGCGCAACAGCGACCGCAACAGCTAAGGCGTCGCACATAGCCAATGTCGCGGTTGTGCTGCATGTTGGGGCTAACCCCAAATGGTCGGCTTCCCGACACACCCCAATATCTAAAACAACGTCACTGTTTTTTGCTAATGTCGATTCTGACCGTCCGGTGATAGCGATAATCCGTGCGCCTATCTGTTGAATTGGCAGAATAATGTTTAATGCCTCTTCCGTTTCGCCACTGTTTGAAATCATAATGACGACATCTCTTTCGGTTATCATCCCCAAATCGCCATGCACTCCCTCAGCCGCGTGCATGAAAAATGCGGGTGTGCCCATGCTGGCGAAAGTTGCCGCGCTCTTACGCCCTATATGTCCAGATTTCCCTACACCTGTGATGACAATTCTACCGGCGCATTCTTTGATTAACTCAGCCGCCCGGGCGAAATCTTCATCAATTTTATCGAGCAAAGCTCGAAGCGCTTCTATTTCCGACGCTATAACTCTCTTTCCTTCTTCAATGAACATTTACGAATCCTCTTTCTTTGGAATTGACTATTGATTACTTTCAATTTCCGAATTCCATTTACTGTCCCCAGGCCAACAATTCAGGAAATCTCTTTTGCGCTTCTTCATATACTCGCTTTTCGATTTCCCAGGCCGTTGATAAGGTCATAATCTCCCGGGTCAATTCCTGTGCCTCTTTTAATGTGACGGAGCGAATTATACGTTTAATCTCCGGTATTACCTGCGGGCTCATGCTAAATTCATCCAATCCCATACCGAGGAGTATGATGGTAAAGACAGGGTCGCCGGCCATCTCACCGCATAATCCCACCCAAATACCATCTTCGTGAGCGGCGCTGATGACATGCTGGATAAACCGCAGCACCGCAGGATGAAAGGGCTCGAAGAGCTCGGAAATCTCTTCATTGGCGCGGTCGGCTGCCAGCGAATATTGAATCAGGTCATTGGTGCCAATAGAGAAGAAATCGACCTCTTTGGCGAGGATATCCGCCGTCATTGCGGCGGATGGAATCTCAATCATCGCGCCAACTTCCAGGTTGTGGTCAAAGGGAACCCCATCATCAGTCAACTGTCTTTTAGCCGTCTCTAAAACCTCTTTGGCTTGCCTTAACTCTTCAACTCCAGAAATCATCGGAAACATGATTTTGATGTTGCCGTAAACGCTGGCTCGCAAAATAGCTCGCAACTGCGGTATGAAAATATCCTGATATTTCAGACATAGTCTAATCGCTCTAAGCCCCATCATAGAGCTTACAGTATGAGGAATGCCAAGGTATGAGGCGAATTTATCCCCGCCGAGGTCTAAAGTGCGAATAATCACAGACTCTGGCGCTATCTGTTGGGCGACCTCTTTATAATCTTCAAACAGCTCGTCTTCTGAGGGTAAATCATCTCTTCCGACATAGAAATATTCTGTCCGATACAATCCAATTCCTTTTGCGCCATGATTTTTCACGGCATAAATCTCATCTGGAAACTCGATATTTGCAGAAAGCTTTCTTTCATGACCATCGAGAGTAATTACAGGAAGTTCTGTAAGACGGTGCAGGCTTTCTTCAAAAGCGTAGAACTTTTCCTGTTCAACTTGATAATTCTTGATGGTCTCTTCACCAGGATGAAGGATGACCTTTCCATGCGTACCATCTAAGATAATCAAATCGCCAGTCTTCAGTTGCGCGGTAATATTTCTCAATCCGACAGCGGCCGGAATACCCAGCGAGCGCGCTAGGATGGCGGTATGTGATATGCGACTGCCCACATCCGTGGCAAAAGCAGCAATTTTATCTTTTCGAATCAACACTGTATCCGAAGGGGTTAAATCATGTGCGATGACGATAACCCCTTCCTCCAGCATCGAGAGGTCAAGTCGTTCTCGACCGCTTAGAGTTGAGATAAGATGCCTGATGATATCGCGGAGGTCGACCGATTTTTCACGCAGATAGATGTCATCAGCTTGGCTAAAGACTTTGATAAATTCCTCGCCGACATCCAAGATAGCTGCTTCGGCATTTATCAACTTTGACCCAATTTCATGATGGATTCTATCAATAAATACACGGTCCTCGAGCATCATCAGATGGGCTTGGAAGATATTTGCACCGTCTTGATAAGCGTTATTAGCCAATTGAACATAGATTTCCCCCAGTTTTGCCTTTGCTTGTTCGGTCGCAATGGTGAATCGTTCTATCTCTGATTCGACAGTCCACTCGGCTAGAGAATATCTGGGAACATGCAACTCATCATGAATGATGAATACAGGTCCGATGGCAATACCAGGTGAAGCTGGCGTTCCGTTCAATATAATTTCATTACGGTTTTGAAGATTTTCACTCATTTTTCACCAAACCCATCTAACACTAATCTCCCGAGGTTTTTCAACGCTTCTTCGGCTTTTTCTCCCTCAGTCATAATGGTGATTTTACTATCCTTACCGGCAATCAATGTTAATACGCTCATAATGCTTTTAGCATTTACTTTCACCTTATCCTTTTCAAGCCAAATATCACATGGATACTTACTAGATTCCTTGACAAATTCCCCCGCAGCGCGCAGGTGAAGCCCTTTCTCATTGCGAATTTTAAATTGTTGCTGAAACATATTCACAGAAAGGAAGAAAAGGAAGTAAAATGTTTCTCTTCCTGCTCCTTTTCATCTTTCCCCTTAGATAAGAATTGATGTTTAGTAAACACTATCGCTCACTAACCTTTATCCGCTCTGTCGCGTCGAATATACCCTCCTGTCCTCCTTCACAGGCGCGTTCCGCTAATTCATCTAAATTAAGCATACTTCTGTAAGTAAATACTTTAAACAACATCGGTAGATTTACGCCTGTAACTACCCTCAAGGGAATATCATCTTGGCGGCATAGAGAAAGGCTGAAATTGCAGCAGCTTTCGCCAAATATTCCGGTTAAAATCAACACGCCATCGGAGCGCTGAAGTTTCTCTACGGCTGCTTTAAGGTTGGAGGTAATATCATCTGCGCTATCCTGTGGTATAACAACAACGGCTTCCGCTAATTCTTGTTTGCCTAAAACCATCTCTACAGTTTCAATAAAATCCGAGGCAAGTTTTCCACATGTGGTAACAATGATACCTATCATATTTCCTTCCTAAATACGACTTTTTCAATTATCGTGTTTTTAGTAAAGAGAATGCGTGAAACGTGAAATGTATTACGAGAGAGTTCTTTGCTTTTAAAGCTCCTCTAAGTGAAAGGTTGTATCTATACTTCTACAAGGCTATAAGTTAAATCCCCAATTCGTCCTCCCATTCGTCAATTTCCAACTCAGCGGGTTCCGTTCTCTGCATCTCTTTAATCAATGCGGCGTTGAACTCTTCGGCGGCGTGATATCCCATCTTCTTGGCTCTCAGATTCATAGCCGCGACTTCGACGATAATTGAGATGTTCCGCCCAGGTCGAACGGGAATAACCACATGGGGTAGTTTTTCACCTAAAAGCTCATAAAAATCCTCATCCAGGCCGGAACGGTCATACGCTTTTGACTGGTCCCAATGTTCAAGGGTTACCACCAATTCCACCCGCTTCCTGCTCCGGATAGCAGTGATTCCGAACAGCGTTAGCACATCTATAATACCTAGCCCACGCACCTCCATATAGTGTTTTAATACATGCGAGCTCATGCCATAAATCCGATGTCCGCTGATATGCTTGAGTAAAATAGAGTCATCGGCAACGAGACGATGACCACGTTTTATCAGTTCCAGAGCACACTCGCTCTTGCCGATTCCACTCTCTCCTAAGATTAACACACCAATTCCGAAAACTTCTACGAAGTTGCCATGTATGATTTCATAAGGGCCAAATTCATCTTCGAGAAAGAGAAGCAGACGTCTGATAAACACAGGAGTAGGAAGATTTGTCGACAAAAGGGATATGCCAACGCGGTTGCTTTCAGCAATCAATTCATCAGGCGGCTTTAAGTTTCTGGCGACAACAATGCAGGGGAGCTGATAGGATAGTAATTTCTTTATGATTTTATCCCGCTGAAATTGTTCTAACTCGTTTAGGTAAGCAATCTCTTTGTTGCCTAAAATCTGTATCCGTTCATAGGCGAAGAACTTATAATAACCGCAGAGGGCTAATCCAGGGAGATTTATCTCCGCAACGCGAATTTTTCTGGTAAGCCCCTTCTCACCTGCGATAAGCTTGATTTGTAACTCATATTCCATTCGTCTAAGAAGTTTTTCGACTGTTATATTTTGTGGCATTTTGTACCTCTAAGATTAAAAATTATTCAGCAGTATTCGCTATAGCGAAGCTAAAGTGGACAAAGTCAATGTGAAAATTGATGAGATATCTGATTGATTGGTACTCCTTGTCAGGAAGTAAATATGGAGGGCTTGTAATATTAAGAGAATTCCGGTTCAATCCAGCCATAATCTCCGCTACGTCTGCGGTATACAACATTTATCTGGTCTGTTTCCGGATTTAAGAACATCAGAAAATCGTCCTGAGAAAGTTTGAGTTGCATCGCTGCTTCTTCAGCAGTCATAGGCTTAGGGGCGAATTTCTCTGATACTTTAACTAACCTTGGCACATCTCCCTCCTCGTCATCTGAGACATCAACTTCGGCTATTTCACCCATTTCACTTAATTGCAGAGCGGCATCCAACTGTGAGGCGCGATGTCTTCGGTCTTTAATGCGTTCATTGTAACGACGCGTCTGGATATCAATTTTATCCACCACATCATCGATAGATGCAAAAACATTTCCAGTTTCCGATTGTGCGTGGAATGTCACCCGCCGCGCCACCAATGTAACCTCTGCAATATGCCGATGTCCCTGCACATCCAAAACAACATTGGCTTCAATAATCCCATCCAAAAAGATTTCAGCCTTGCCAACTTTCTTTTCTACGTAGTTACGGATGTCATCTGTTAATTCTAAATTACGTCCAGTGATGAAAATCTGCATAATATTCTCCTCCCACAACTGTGAGTTACGAATTAACGAACGATAAACCAGATTAGATTGTAATAAGCGGGTAAGTCGTATGTTATATTACTATGTGGCACAGCCTGGTTACCATCTCTTCTTACGTTTACTAGACGAAGGAATGTTGAGTTCATTCCTATATTTTGTGACGGTTCTCCTAGCCACTGTGATGCCTTTCTCCTTGAGAATATTGACGATATCTTGGTCGCTGTAAGGATTGGCAGGGTCTTCGGCTGCTATTATCTCTTTAATCATGTCCTTCACTACTATGGTAGAAGTTTCCTGTCCCGAATCATTTTCTAAGCCGACACTAAAGAAATCTTTCAATTCGTAGATTCCCTGGGGAGTTTGAACATATTTCCCCCTTGACACACGGCTCACGGTGGACTCATGGACATGAGCGAGTTCCGCCACTTGCCGCAGAAGCAAAGGCTTAAGACCTTTAACGCCTTCTTCAAGAAAATCCTTTTGCACCTTGAATATACTCTCCGCCACATTCAAAATGGTTTGGCGGCGTTGCTCATAACTTCTCACCAGGTCTATTGCTCTCCGCTTCGAATTTTCGAGCCAATTTCTGGTTTCAGGCAACATATCGTTATCGCTATTTATAATATCCAGGTAACGCTTATTTATGCGTAGTTTGGGCATTCCATCATCGTTTGAGATGATTTGATATTTATTATCGACTTTCTGAATGATGACATCGGGAATTTTGAGTCGGATGGGAGCAGAATTACCAAATTGACGCCCTGGGTAAAGTTCCAGTTGTTTAATCTCTTCTATAGCCTTCAAAACCTCTTCGATATCTACTCCCAGTAACTTTGCTATAT
Source organism: Candidatus Poribacteria bacterium (assembly GCA_012961655.1). Lineage (GTDB taxonomy): Bacteria > Poribacteria > WGA-4E > DTYX01 > DTYX01 > DTYX01. The sequence continues at coordinate 7,654 of DTYX01000689.1, read as the reverse complement.
TCGGAATATTATTCTCTTCAAAATCTTTAAAATGTTTGTCGATAATCTTTCCAGCTAGAGTCTCTTCAAAACCTAACACTTTTATCTGAATTAATAGACATTCTCGGAAATCGCGAGCGGCAACTCCTGTTGGTTCAAAAGAATATTGAATGAATTTCAGCATCTCTTCCACAGAAGCTTCATCACAACCAAGGTCTTCAGCAATCTCTGGCACACTCGCTTTTAAATAACCATCATCATCAATATTGCCGATAATTGCCTCACCAATACGGTATTTTAGGTCGGAAAGCTGATATAAATCCAACTGCTCCGATAAAAAGTCTTGCAGGGAATCTTGTTTGGCGACATCTTCTCGGTATAAATTATCATTGTCATGATGTTCCCAAGCTTCCTTCTCGCTAGTGCTGAGGGTATCATCGAAACAATCTTCCCAGCTAATGTCAGTTTCACTATCCTCTCGGTCCAAATTCTCTTCAGGTTCATTCAACTCAGGGTCGAGCTCTTCTTCCTTTAACTCTTCATCAATTTCAAGTTCATCATCCAAAACCTCATCCAAAATAGGATTTTGCTCAAGCTCCTGCTTTAAATGTTGTTGTAATTCCAACCGTGGCATCGCCAGCACTTTAATCGCCTGTCGTAATCTGGGGGTCATTACCAACTGCGGCTTTTGCTGCATCTCAATTATAGGTCTTAGGTCCAATTGTTATTCACCTCCTTAAACTACCGGAGCTCCTAATTGTACGCCAGAAGAATGCAAAGTTTTTTAGGCTAAAAAATAGTTATGTACTTTCACTCTTGACCTCTATATAATAATATTTTAACAAAACTCGCCATTAAATGCAAGCAAAATAATAAAAAACACTTGCATTTCACCGATACATCAACTATACTATAATAGTTATTCAACATAGATGGCAAAAATTAAGGTGTTTTTGTAAATACAAGGAGATAAAAAATGCCAACAGGTAAGATTAAATTTTATAACAAAGAAAAAGGATACGGTTTCATCCTTCAAGATGACGGAGGTCAAGATGTATTTATGCATAGTTCATCTCTTATTGATAAAGTGCTTTTAGAAACTGGGTATAGCGTGGAATTTGATATTGAACGAGGTAGACAGGGTATGGAAGCAAGGAATGTTATAGTAACTTCTCCAGACCCGAAGACTTTGCCTCCCTTAGTTGAGAAAACCGTACCAACAAAAGTTGTTGAAGCGGTTAGCGAGGAAAACGAAGAGGTAGATAAAACTAGAGAAACTGCTAAATCCACAAAAGTCAAATCACCTACTAGAATACATGACCAAACGGATGTGCGAATGTCCGTAGCGTTTATGACAAATCAAATTCAAAGGCAAGAGTCTTTAGAATTCGTTTTCGTTGACAATGAGGTCATTAATGGTAAATTGATAGGTTTTGACGCCTATACTTTGAAAGTTGTCTCAGAAACGAATGAATATTTAATTCAGAAGCACGCGCTCAAGTATATCAAAACAGAACGCGCAATAGAGAATCGGCGGGAAAAATCCGAGGAGACAGAATAGCTATTTCCGATGGACGTCCGAAGACAAACTAACGCCGAAAGTTACTACAAACCAGTCATTTCTAGTGTAACGAAGCAGTAGGCGGACCGCCTGCGCTCCAAAGATTCAGAGATTTGGCTTTAGTCATGAGGAGAACTAATGCATCCTATAATACTTGAGATTGGGCCAATACGTATATACAGTTATGGCTTGATGATGGCTATAGCTTTTATAATTACAAGCCTTCTACTGCGAAAAGAATTTGAGCGCAGAAAGATAAATCCTGACTTAGCCCATTCTATCACTCTAGTTGCTATCGTTTGCGGTGTGATTGGCGCTAGAGCTTATTCAGTCGTTGAGAGTTGGGCGTGGAGTCCAATTGGAATTTTACGACTATTATGGTATATACTAGTAGTGGCAATTGGATTCTTTCTCTTTCGGTTCTTGTTTCGCAAGGTACTTGCTGAGAAAATGGAGGCGCCAGAATTAACCAGGTCAATAAGCTTTACTTTAGCAGTTGGAGGAAGTGTTGGAGTCATTGGGTATTTAATCTTGACAAATTGGGATAATCTATCCACCGGTTTTTTCACTTCCATGATGGGGAGCGGTTTGGTTTGGTATGGCGGCTTCATTTTTGCCAGTATTGCCGTAGTAGAAATTATCCTTCGAAGTAAAAATCCCATCCTGAAGATAATTGATTGCCTAGGACCACTATTGATTTTAGGTTATGCCTTTGGACGGATGGGGTGACTTTTAGCTGGCGATGGCGATTATGGTCAGCCATCTGACTTGCCGTGGGCAATGTCTTTTGAACATGGTGTTGTACCTACTCCCCCTGACGTGCGTGTACATCCAACTCCGCTGTATGAATTTATCTTCTGTCTTGCCATTTTCGCTTTTCTGTGGAACATTCGTAAGCGGAAAGAACATCTACCCGGGTTCATCTTCGGTTCATATCTCATTCTGGGAGGAATCGAACGATTGATTACGGAATTTTGGCGCAGAACACCAGTTATCGCCTTTGATTTGGCGAAAAGTCAACTGCAACTTATCGACAGGAGCGGATTTGATGTTAAATTTGAGTTTTACTTAGGCTTGAGTGTCGCGCAAATTACCAGTTTGGCGATGATTGCTGTTGGAATATGGTTAATATTGAAGGTCCTACGTAGGGAAAGTGAACTCAATAAGCCTCAGATGCGTAATGCGTAAAACGTAAAGAGTAATTACGCTTCACGCATTGCGTTTTACGGAATAAAGCGAATGAAAATCTATATCATTCTATGTCTCTTTGCGCTATCTGTTACTGAATCCCAGGCAGCCTTTGAGAATATCGGCATAGGCGCTAAGCCGATGGGAATGGGCGGCGCTTATACCGCGCGTGCGGATGATACAAACGCTATAATCTGGAATCCCGCTGGTTTGGCGGATATCTCCCAACGAGAAATAGGCTTGAGCTACTTAGAACTGTACGGATTGGTAGGGTACAGCTTCATCGCCTACGCGCATCATCTCGAAAAGATCGGCACGTTAGCGGGAAGCCTGTCCGGCTCAAACGACAGCGAGGGCAGCTATCAGGAGATTTCGTTGAATATCTCCGCTGCTGGGAAAGTTTGGTCGAACTTGAGGTTGGGGCTCAATCTGAAATATCTGAAGTCGAGGGCAAATATCGGAGAAACTAAAATTGGCTCCGGCGCAGGCTATGCCATCGACCTCGGCTTGCGTTACGATTTTTCTAATAAGTTGCGATTCGGAATTTTCCTGCCCAATTTATTGTCTTATATAGCGTATGACCGCGCAGAGTTGAAAAATGCCGAAGCTAAACAATACAGCGAATCCCTGTTCAGAGAATACCACATAGGCTTAGCTGCGAATCTCGACTTCATCCACACCAGCCTATCCAGAACTTTACTTTCCGCTGAGATTGCCAACGGCAACTTGCTGTTTGGAATAGAAAAGCGGATTAAAAACGCCGCCGTTAGAGCAGGATACCGATTCAGCGACGGCTTATCAAGTGGAATTACCGTCGGTTTGGGATATGCCGTAAACGGATTTGAATTGGACTATGCTTATGTCAGCGGGAGATATGGTTCACAAACGTCACAATTTTCCATAAAACTGTATTAACTCAATTGCCAAAGGAGTTTCAAGGTATGTCCGAAAAATCAAATAAACAAGGGATACTTCAACTTAAAGATGTGATTTCAGCAGAAAAGAAAGAAGAAAGGTTTCTGCATCTTTACTCCTCTGTGCGAGAACTGGTTGATTTAGCTGATGAATTAGACCAAAAGATAGCAGAAGTTGAAAACGGAGATAAACTAAGGACTTTGTTTTACAAGCTATTAAATAAGATAAAAGTTGACGTGCAAGAGGGTGACGCTTTCGTTATTGGGCGGAGTGGCGATTACCAATCTTTTCGTCCGATTAAACCAGTATCATTGGGTACGCTTTTGATGCTTAGGACGACAACACGCTTGCGTGAGGAAAGGCGAAACTGGACGCGGGAAATGTGGGCGGAGGAGGGGAATCATCTCATGGAACAAGCGCGCTCCCAAGCAATTGCGGATGGGACAGCTATTGAATATGAATGGGAGGCAGCGATTAATGATTGAATCTGCACATAAGCGTGCTGTTTTTGATATCAATGTTTTTCTGGCAGCTCATATAACCCGAAACCCCAAAAGCCCAACCGCTGAACTTCTTCAGCGCTGGCGTAATAAAGAATTCGATTTACTTTACTGTGATGCTCTGTTAAATGAAATCGAAGAGAAGTTAATGGAGAAAAGCATTTCTCAGTCAATTATAAACCGACTAATTACTGAACTCCAATTATTTGCTATCAGAATTGAGATTGCACTAACGGACGTAGTTCCAATCATTGTTGATGGCCCAGACGATGACATTATTATAGCTTGCGCCCTGGCTGGAAATGCTACGCATATCGTAACCTATGATTCTCATTTTAACATTTTGGGTGGGATTTATAACGAAATCAAAATTGTTGATGGTTTAAAGTTTTTATACGAAGTAAGGAAAGATTATGAGTAAATTTTGTAATCGTCCACTAAGTGGTAATCGAAGGAAACAGTAAGAAATTTTTATATGAGCAAATTAACCTACCAAGCCGCAGTTAATTACCTGGAAAGTTTTATTGACTACGAAAAGAAGGGAGATTACTCTTATAATCCGCGACTGTGGAATTTAGACCGGATGCGGCTTTTGCTCCACTATTTGGACGAGCCCCATCAAAAGCTGAAGACTATTCACATCGCCGGCAGCAAAGGCAAAGGTTCCACAGCCGCTATGATTCATGCTATTTTGAAGGCGTCGGGATACAGAACGGGTCTGTATACTTCTCCCCATCTCGTTACGCCTTTAGAACGCTTCCGGATTAATTCTCAGATGATGTCTGAAAATCAATTTTGTGAACTGGTTGAACGACTTCAACCACACATCGCTGAAGTCAACCGTAGAACGGATATCGGCAAGCTGTCCTTCTTTGAAATCTACACTGCTATCGGCTTCCTGTTTTTTGAACTCGAAAAAGTGGATTTTCTCGTCCTCGAAGTCGGTCTTGGAGGGCGTTTGGACGCGACCAACGTCGTCGAACCGTTAGTCTCAGTTATCACTCAAATCAGCCTTGAGCATACGAATCTCCTCGGCGACAATTTAGCTTCTATCGCGGCGGAAAAAGCCGGCATAATAAAGAAAAATGGTCTGGTCATCAGTAGTCCACAAGAACCGGAGGTTATGAAAGTTATTGAAAAATCCTGCGCCAGGCAAAATGCTCAGTTATTTAAGGTTGGCGAAGATATCTCCTTTGAACGACTTGACGCTGACCAGTCCGGGCAACATTTCACCCTCAAAAGCAGAATTGCGGAATACTCTCGATGTCTTATGCCGCTCCTTGGGAAGCATCAGTTAATTAACGCCGCTACCGCTGTTGGAGCTATTGAGTTGTTGCGTTGTCATGATTATATAATCTCTGAGGAACAAGTCAAAGTTGGACTCGAACGGACGTTCTGGCCGGCTCGAATGCAAATTATCGGACGTGAACCAACTATTTTATTAGATGTCGCACATTCTCCACAGTCCGCGAAATTATTGCGAGAATCAATCTGCGAGACATTTACTTACGATAGATTAATCCTGCTTGTCGGCATATCAGCGGATAAGGACATCAAAAGCATCGGCGCTGAACTCTGTCCGATAGCGGATATAGCGATTCTGACAAAAGCCTCGAATAATCCCAGAGCCGCTGACCCGGCGCGCATCAAACAGGAATGGCAGGGATTTGGCGCAACTCTGGTCATCAAAGACACGGTTGAGTCCGCTCTCGATTACGCCCGCAGCATTGCGGAAAAAGATGACCTGATTTGTATTACCGGTTCGTTTTATCCTCTCGGAGAAGCGATGAAGTTGCTTGGAGTAAGTTTTTAAAATGATAGAACATTTAGATTCGATTCAGCTTACAGACGATGAAATGCCTGTCCCGGCGCGATTATCGTCATCCCGTCCAATTCTATCGCCGACGTCGCCAGCAGAACCTGAATGTCTTGCCGGATTTTGTGACCGTTGGTGGATAGATAACAGACCGGGCAAAAATGTCGCCATCCATTACTGGATATTCGACTCTCCTAAAGACGCCGACTTGGCTGCTGTGAAAGGTAGAAGATATATCTCAGCTCGGTCAATTTACATCGACGGCAAATGGGAATCGGTCTATCAACCTGAAACAGAACTTGAGGGCATGTTCGGCGACAAAACCTTCAGTTGGCAAAACAACATCCTCTTCGTCAAAAGCAATGTGCTTGTGCTTGTGTCTGAACCTGGTCAGCAGGTCGAGTTGGAAACTATACGTTCGATCGCGCGTAAAATTGAGGCAAAACTGGACGCTGTTCTTAAAAAAGACTCTTGAGCGTGTTGACGAATTCGGGAATGCCAGTCGTAGCGCATGTCTCCCGACTTGCGCTGGGTTATCGGCGGATTGTGCAACAGATGATATACCGTTGGAGAAAGGAGTGAACGCTATGGTTGAAACGACGACTATCAAAATTGATAAAAAACTCAAGCAAGCGTTGTTGGCGAGAAGTAGCTTTTGTGAACCGAGTTCTCAAGGACTTCGTTGAGCAATCCACGTCTGAACAATCCGATGATGTAAAGGAGTTGCCATTCGTGCGGGATTTCCTTTCAAAATACCAACGCAACGGCAACGAAATGCTTCCTTTGATTCCGCAGGCGAGGACGCCTGCTCTAGAGGAAAGAGAAGCGATGTGGGAAGAGGCTTACCGACAGGAACTTGATAAACAGCAAGACCCAGAGAAAGAGGCAAATCCAAATGCGATACCTGCTGGACAAGGTATTTCTGCGGAGATGCGCCGAAGGCTTAGACAACTCCGCTTATAACACAGATTATCAGAACAAACGGATTTGAAATCGAGTATTCTGAGAATCCGTGCTATAAATTATCACGCATCACGTATATGAGACTTGTTAAGATGTTTTCTCATCGAATCCGCGCAGAGCCCAAAATGTATAATAAACGTTCACTAAAAATATAATTATTTCTTGACAAATATGAATATTTATGTCACCATATTTTCATTATGAAGTTAAGCGATTATGCAAAAAAAGTTGGTGTTAATTACAGGACAGCTTGGCGCTGGTTCAGAACGGGTAAAATTGCTGGATATCAGATGGACAATTATTATTACCGAAGATGATGAACCAAAAAAACCGCAAAAGGTTGCCATTTATGCCAGAGTTTCTTCGTCCGAGAACAAATCTAACTTAGACACACAAACGGAACGTTTGAAAGATTATTGCGCGGCAAAAGGCTTAAAGGTTCACAAAGTGGTCAAAGAAATCGGTTCCGGTGTTAATGATAACCGGCAGAAACTTCTTAAATTGTTGTCCGACGCGTCCATTACAACCATTGTAGTTGAACATAAAGATAGATTAACTCGGTTTGGATTCAATTACATTGACAAATTATTTGCCTTACAAAACCGAAGAATGCTAAACGGAAAACGGAAAAAATAACAAAAGCAATTTGGGAAGAGAGCACCTAATCACGAATTTCGCGAATTAAACAAATTACACGAATTATTCGCGTAATTCGTCCGATTTGTGTAATTC
>DTYX01000688.1 GCA_012961655.1 Candidatus Poribacteria bacterium | reverse complement strand
GAACGGCCAATTCTCGTAGCCGAATTCGCCAGAATTCGGGGAGCCCGAAGTCTTGGCGACTTCGGCTATTTAGAAAGTTGGGCTACCTGTCTGCCGTTGGCACAGGCAGGCGGCCATTTAACGTGCGTCAATTAGGTCAGTTCGACCATCAGGTTTGCCAGCGGGATTACAGGCTACCACGTCGGCTCTCATGGAGCAATCACCGGATTCTCCGTGAAATCGGCTTCGCAACAATTGAGAGCGGATTGACAGGTCAAACTATTGCGATTCCGTGTCAGAATCGCGACAGGCTTATCTTTGCTAATGGTTAAGAGCTTATCCCTTGACGACTAATCCCCTTCTCATCGGGGAACCATCTACAACTACGGCGGCGGAATTTATGGCTCATTTCTCCGACTGTTTCTATCCTCTTCTGAAAGTCACACCTTGTGTTTCCGTGATGATTAGCAGTTGATTCGCCTTCACGTCAAAAAACTTTTCGGTAATGCCGCTGGGCCATCTCAGTTCGATAAGGTCGACTTTCGTTCGATTACCCAAACCAAACAGCACCCTTAGGTCATTTTGAGATAAGTAGCTTGAGCCGCTTCTCACTTCCTTGACCTGCAAAAGTGTCCCCGAAACAACTTTAATTCTTGCGCCTATCCCATCCCGGTTGCTCTTGGTCCCAACGGTCTTTATCATGAGCCAATGGTTTTTGTTACCGCCGTCATTGCGGAGTAAATTTGCGGTCTGGTTTGAGTTGTTCAGGAAAATATCGATATCGCCATCGTTGTCATAATCGCCGAATGCCGCACCGCGGCTGACCTTCTTTTCTAACAAATCAAATCCTGTTTCTTTCGACACATCGGCAAATTTACCATTCCTTCGGTTCTGGAAAAGCAGATCTTGCTGTGGGTATGTTGCATCTGCAAAAAGCTCGACATTGTCTTGCAAATGACCGTTTGCAACAAAGAGGTCCAAAAAACCATCGTTATCGTAATCGATGAATTCAACCGCCCACTTGAAATAGGGGAGCGTGACCTGTCCAATCCCGGAAACAAAAGAGACATCGGAAAAAAACCGAATTTCTCATTACGATAAAGGATGACAGGCAGGGAAGAAGCGTTGCTAACGACTATATCGAAGTATCCGTCATTATTGTAATCGCCAAATGCCGACCCCATCCCGCTTCCGGCGATACCATGTTCGTCGTATCCCGCGCCGGAGAAAAGGGTAACGTCGGTGAATGTTGAATCTCCATTATTCCGAAAGAGGTAATCACCTTCCATATCGTTAGCGACATGGATATCCGGGTCGCCGTCGTTGTCATAGTCACCGACGGCGACAGCGAGTCCAAGCCCACGGGAAAAGACTGCGGCGGCTTTGGTGACATCTGTGAATGTGCCGTCGCCGTTGTTCCGATACAGGGTATCCGATTCGCCTACAAAGACGTTGCCTTTGATACGGTCAGTGGGACTGCAATAGATTCGGAACCCTCTCACTTCCCACCATCTGCTTTCCTTTATCGAAAATTTTATATAATTTACAACGTATAGGTCTAAATACCCATCCAAGTTGTAATCCAGAAAGGCACAACTGGTACTCCATCGGCTATCCCCAACACCCGCCTTTTTGGTCACATCTGTAAATGTCCCATCCCCATTATTATGATAAAGCACATTCGGACCATAGTTTGTGACATATAGGTCTTGATAACCATCATTATCATAATCGGCAGCCGCGCAGCCCACCCCGTATCCTGTATCCCCTACGCCGGCGCGAGCAGTCACATCCGTAAAGGCGCCATTCCCATTATTGCGATACAACACATTTTTAGGCGCAACTTTGGAGGTCAAACCGGGAAGGTCAGCGCCATTGACAATGTAGAGGTCGATATCCCCGTCGTTATCATAGTCGAAAAAAACAGCCCCTGAACCCAATGTTTCCAAAAGGTATTTTTGTCCGCTTCTGCCATCGGTGTGCTTAAAATGAATCCCCGCTTCGGCAGTCACATCGACGAATTGGATTTCATTTCTAGCATAAGTTTTGGTTGGCTTCAAAAAACTCAAAAAGATAAGAAGAGATAATAGAGGGCACATCAAGCGTGAGACGTGAAAATGTAAAATGCTTCCTTTCCTCTCTTCCATCCTCGGTTCTCTCGGAACTGAAAACGCCTTTTGTGGTACGGTTTTGCGAAACAATTTTCTGTCCCTCTCCATCCTTCCAATCGTTTTATAACCAGCTTTTAGGGCATCTCACAGGTTTTAAAAGGATTTTAGTGCAGAGAGAACCCTCCTTCCATTCTCATTTCCTTATTTCCTCACTTCCACCTGAACTTTCTGTCTGCTCTCTTGCTGCCCGAATCTTATTCAAGCGTAAAAGATAAGACTCCTCCTCTGGAGCGAGTTTAATCGCCTTTTTTATGGCCTGTTCGGCTTCCGTGCACATCTGTTTTTTGAGATAGACAAAAGCGAGTGTATCCAGAGAATCTGGGTCTTTTGGCATTAGTTTTACGGTCGTTTTGGCAAGTTTTAAGGCTTCGTCGAGGTGAATACCCTGTTCGGCATAGAGGTTGGCTAAATTGTTATAAGCCGCCGCGAGGTTTGGGTCATGGTGAATCGCCTGCTTGTATGATTCAACGGAAAGATCGAATTGATTCAGATTTCCATAAACGAGTCCAAGATTATAATGGGTTTTTGCCAAAGAAGGCTTTAGCGCAATTGCTTTTTTGTAGTTTTCTATCGATAGGTCATACTGCTCCCGTTCCGCATAGATGATTCCAAGATTGTGATAGCCCCTTGCATCACCAGGATGGGCTTTGACCCACTGTTGTGCCTTGAGAAGTAAAGAGGCTGTTTCTTTTAGCTTTTTAAATAACTCCATCTCCCTTGCCGCGAGTTTGATGTAGACTTGAGCGAGGTTATAATGGGCAGCCGGATAATCCGCTTGAATTTCAATGGCTTTTTTATATGCTGCGATTGCATCCTCATATCTCCCCTGTTTTGAGTAAATTTGCCCAAGCCCATAGTGAGTTGCAGACAGATTTGGGTCCAATTGCCTTGCTTGCCTGTAGATTTCCATCGCTTCATCGAGCCGACCGAGCTTGAGATAAATCTCTCCAAGCCGATTGTATGCCTCGACAAAGTCATCTTCTTTGGCAATTGATAGCTTGAAGGCTTTGATGGCTTTGTCAAATTTCCCCTGCTCCGAATAAACCAAGCCTAAGTTATAATGAGGGGCAGAAAGTAAAGGTGAAAGCGCTATTGCTTGGTGATAGGCATCAATTGCCGCTTTGAATCGTTTTTGTTTTGAATAAATGACACCAAGCTCTTGGTAAGTCGCGGCAGAATCCGGAGCCAGTTCAATGGCTTCTTTATATTCAGCAACCGCTTTATCAAGTTGTTCCAGTTCGCGATAAGCAGAAGCTAATTCATAGTGGGCTTCTACAAAATCTGGGGCGTTTTCGATTGCCTTCTTGTAATACGGAACGGCTTTACCGGGTTGCCCCTGTTCGAGGTAGATGGTTCCGAGGTGATAAAAGGCTTCAGGGAATACAGGTTGGTGGGTAATTGCCTTCTGAAAGGCTTCAACGGCTTCTGCATATTGGTGATTTTCAAAATATTCTAATCCTTGAGCGTAATATACCGAAGCACGATTATCCTTCTCTTTTTTCGACTTTTCATTTTCAACTTGAGCGTAAGTGATGAAAACAAGCCAGGAAGGACTTATGAGGATGAAAATAATCAAAATCCAATGCAGTTTCATCGCAAGAATCTTTAGAAGATAAATGTAGGAATGCAAAAAAGTTTTGCACTCCTAGTGCTTTGTCAATCATGAACTGATGGGTTCACCTACGGACGTTCAAAAGTGGGCTTATGCCTACGTGCCGCTTTTTCCAGGGATTTCCCAGAATGTAAAAAATAGCTTTAATTTTTTAAAAAATCTTGTGACGAAACTATGTAATTTGTCCATTAGTTTGGTTACAATTTTTTAAAATTAAAACAGCCGTAGGGAAATTCCTGTTTTCACCTTGAGATATGTTCCATCGCTAAATATATAAGAAACCTGCACAATGCTTGGAAAGGAAAACAAACGCCGTTGCGAGGAACGAAGCAATCTGAAATGTCACCCGTGATGCGTGTTGCGTGTTTCGTGAAAAATTGGAGATTTGACGCAACACGGAACCCGTCTGGTCGATACAAAGGTTAAGCATCTTCCGCATCTTCTCAAACATTTAGTGATAGTACAATCTCCAACCCTTCTTTTGGTTTTGAACCTTTGAAAGAAAAGCCGCTATTGGGCTTTGAGTCTTCCCCAAAGCGTTGCCAGTTTGCCACGGGCTTCAACAGCCTGCTGTGTATTGGGAAGGTCGATTTTAACAAGCTGGGCTTTTCCAACCAGTTTGCCATCAATCCCACTCTTTGAATGGTCTTTTATCACGCCCCCCACAGCTTCATCAAAATGGTAGAGAGCCATCGTGTCAGCATCCGGTTCAAACGCACCTTTCGGCAGGGCGTAATCTCCTGTATAGCGGAGCCCCTTCGAGATGCGGACCTCATCAATCAAGCCGTCAAAGATGCTGTGAGTCTCACCGCCACGCTCACGCCTGCCGACTTTGAAGGTGGAATCGGTCACATTCAGCGCTGTGCCGGCCATGTCTTTCTCGCCAGGCGCCTTTTTGCCGTCCACAAACATGCGAACCACCTTGCCATCCCAGGTGATGGCGACATGTGTCCACTTTTCATTTTCGACTTTGACTCCGCTGGAATGCCAATCCCAACCGGCACCGGCTACCTTTAAGGCGGCTTCAAACATACCATTATTTCTTAAGGCAAATTCGTAGGAGTCTTCTTTATTGACAATCATTCGCTCACCTACTTGATCCATCGAAAAGACCCATGCTTCGGCGGTGAATGTATCCCCTAGTTTTTGGTGAAAGACAGGATTATCCGGCGCTTCAAAGAAGCTATTTGGATCACTCTTCAACTCCAATGCCATGTTTTTTATGGCGGCACTGGCATAGGAACCAGCAAGGAGAACGATTGCAAAGATGCAGAAAATCAGGTTTTTCATTTTTACTCTCTTTAGAATAAAACTTAGGTTGCTCACTAGCAGAACAAGTGTGACAAGCCTAAATTCTCTCATAATACCTCCTTCATGTTGAAATTGCAAAATCATTTTTTGGATTTTAGTGCCGAAAAAACCCTTTTATTTATTGGACGTCAGTTGCCGATGCTCTAAAACGAAAAAAGCCTCCTAACATAGCATAAAACTACATCAACAGGCATCTTCGCCATAGCTAACAGAGCATGACAGCCGTCGTCATCTCTGAAAAATTTCTATTTCATCTTCGATTAAATTCTATAATACACGAAATCGCCGCCATTGTCAAAGGTAAAATTTATAAAAAAACACGAAATTATCTCATGGGGAATTTCTGACTAACACTTTTTCAACTTGAATTATACATCACAATAGGTTAAAATAACAAGAAGAAAATAAAAACAATTCTATCTTGGCTTTCGCTCTTTTGTTCAAACTCTTTTTGGGTGAGGTGAAATAACGTGGCAACAACCATCAAAGTCAAGATTAACCAAGACTATAGCATTACACTTCCTCCTGGTTTTAGGGCGATGAATTGACACTATCTGATGAGGGGGAATTTGTTTTGCTTTACTTTCCATCTAAGACGCGAATTGCTGTGGCTCCCCACAAAAAAGTAACACGTACACAGGGAGTAGGACCGCTGCTGAAAGCTTTGCGCGAGTCAGTCAAACAGGCTGGAGGAATTACAGATGAGGAAATTGAAGTAGCTATCCGTAAAGTCCGATATTAATTGTAGTAATGACAGTCATTTAAGTGCAAAATTCAGCGTAGAGCGGGCTGCAAGCCCGTTAAGAACCAGCCGGCGGCAGGTTCTACTTTATCATCTCATATTTACCAAAGGAGAATAAAATGGCAATAGCAGCAGAAGTTTTAGAAACACCTCAAATTGATAGAATACCTATTCTGAAAGAACGCGCATTGCGCGGCATTGATGAAGTTTGTATTGACAGGGCGCATCTGATAACGGAGGGATACAAGAACGCGGCGGCAGACCCGATTATCGTCAGGCGCGCAAAAGCGCTGGCGAATGTGCTGAACCACATGACGGTGAGAATTTTCGGCCAAGAGTTAATTGTCGGCGACCAAACCGTCAGTCATCAGGCGGGACATAACTATCCTGAGTTCGGTCGTTGGGGCGGTGTCGCTTCCGAAACGCAAAAGGTCCCAACACAGGACAAAGAACAGCATCAGAATCTTGCCCTGTTGCCCGAAGCCGTAGCCAATGCATCTTCAGTTTTACCAGGGCATGTTATCCATCAGATTAAACATCTCAACGATGGATTTTACAACAACCAGCACAGTTGGATTTCCAACGGCGAGCCGTCGTGGGCTGAGATTGACCTTGGGGATGTCTATACGGTTTCGAAAGTCGGTTTCGGCAGCGAACATTCGCAGCATCACAATGACCGTGCGGCGACGAAGTTCGACATTCTCGTTTCGACCGATTACCATAAAGATTCTGCTCATAGTTCATGGCAGAAAGTTTATGAATATCAGAGTAGCCCTGTCCGAAAAACGATGGAGTTTTCCTTTGAACCAGTCAAGGCGCGGTGGGTCAGAATTCACATCTGGGAAACCGCCGGCGGGAATGTGCGCATAGATGAGATAGAAATCTACGGTGATTTAATAGCAGAGGAACCTAAAAAGGCGGAATTGCCAATTCCGAATTCCGCATTCCGAAATCCGAATTCCGTCGCTGAGATAGCTGAATTTTGGGAGGCGACTCCGCGCTTGCGTGCGACGGGTTCGCTGTTCGGACATACGGTTCCGGGTTTCGAGAAAATGATTAAAAAAGGGTTTGATGGCATCCGGGCCGAAGCGCAAGCGAAACTTGACAACCTTGATGACACCAATGCCGAAGAGCTATCCAAAGAACCATTCTGGCAAGCGATGACGATTATTTGTGAAGCCGCTGGTAATTTTGGCAAGCGATACGCTCAACTTGCCCGCGATATGGCGCTGGATGAGAAGAATTTGCTTCGTGAGTCAGAACTTCTTCAGATAGCTGATGTGTGCGAGCAGGTGCCGCACGGTCCCGCGCGGACTTTCCATGAGGCGCTGCAAGCGCTGTGGTTTGGACATCTGATGATTGAACTGGAAGACCCGCCCAACGCGCACTCTATCGGCAGAATCGACCAGATGTTGTATCCGTACTACAAGCGCGATATGGACGCGGGCATCCTGACCAGAGAGCGAGCGTTGGAACTGCTGAAATGCTTCGCCCTGAAAATCTGGAAGAGCTACGATGTTCAAGATACCATGCTGGGTGGTATGAAACCCGATGGGACGGACGCGGTCAACGATATTTCGTTTTTATACCTCGATGCGGTCGAACAGTTGGATTTGCATCTGCAGATATCCGCGAGGTATCACCAGCACACCGACAAGGCATTTTGGCGCAGAGTGGCGGAGGTCAATTCCAGATGTCGCGGTATACCGCAGATGTTCAGCGATGAAGTCATCATTCCCGCTCTGGTGAAGAAGGGCATACCTCAAAAAGAAGCGCGCGATTACGCTATCATCGGTTGCATCGAAGTAACGATTCCCGGCAGATGCGACCCGCGCGTGGTCAACCACTACACCAATTTGGCAAAATGCCTGGAATTGGCTCTCAACGATGGCGTGTGCATGTTGAGCGGGCAACAACGGGGAAATCCCCAACAGTGTGGTCAATAGAGATGTCCTGGATAAACCGGGACTACAAAAGAAACTGCAAAGCTATCGAGAACGATTTGGTAAATAAGAAAGGTTTAGAATATGAGAACAAATCCCGTAAAAGAGAAACTCAAAGAAGGTGGCGTCTGTCTTGGCCATATTATTATGGAGTTTGCCTCGCCTGGTCTGACTACGATGCTTGCCAATGCTCAGTTTGATTTTGTGTTGTTTGACACCGAACATACCCGATTTTCCATCGAAACCATCGGTGGAATGATTCGCTATGCCCGAAGTGTGGGATTGCCCGCCTTTGTTCGAGTGCCTCGGGGGCAATATGACCAGATGTCCCGCATCATGGACGCCGGAGCAGACGGCATCATGGCGCCGAATGTGCAAAGCCAAGTAGAAGCCGAGCGGATTATTCAAGCGACAAAATACGCTCCGTTAGGAAAGCGCGGAACCGCTTTTGGTATTGCCCATGACGATTTTGAGGTGGGCGATGTCTTGCCGAAGATAGCGCAAGCTAACGCGCAAACCCTGATTATCGCGCAGATTGAAAGTGTTAGCGGTGTCGAAAACGTTGAAGCCATCATCGGAGTAGAGGGCGTCGATGTCGGTTGGATTGGGCATTTTGACCTAACGCAGTCGATGGGTATCCCCGGCCAGTTTGAGCATCCCGACTATCTAGCAGCCGTAGAAAAGGTCATCGCAGCTTGCCAGCGTCAAGGAAAAGCCGGAGGCTTCATGGGCGCTACTCCAGATGCAGTGATGCAACTCGTTCGTAAGGGTTTTCGATGTATCGCCTACAGCAGCGATATCGGTATTTATCGCGCTGCGCTCACAGAGGGTTTACAAGCAATTCGCAAACATTTGCAGTAGGACAAGCCATCGGTTCGTCCTGTTAAGGAGGTTGAAGCAGCTTCACAATTAGTTTAGTTTTTCTGTGACTTTCTATTGATTTTTTGGAGGAATCAAAATGTATCGAATCATGCCGAAATCCGAATGCACACTGACAACAACTATTGTAGGCGAATGGATTATAGATGAAAAAGATAGAAAAGATGTGGATTCGGAAATGCGACTTTTTCAGTGCGCTGTTCGTACTGCCTTCAAGCGTCTGCTTGAAGGGAAGAAAAAAGGCGATGTAGAAAAGTTAGTTTCAAGTCTGTTCAATATGAGGTTATTCAGAAATTCTTATTCGTTCCGTGGTAAGCTTTAAGAAGATCGGTTATCCGAAAATCAATCCTCTTTTTCCTTTAGTCTAAAGTTTTCAGAAATTCCACTCGTTTTTTAGTATGGATTACTATAGAAATTATAATATAGACTATAAAGGCGTATTTTCTAATCGGCGTCTAATTGTCTTATTTTCCGTTCCGTTTCGAATTGTATCTTTGACTGAAGCTGGTCCCTCTTCTTTTGTGTATGGGTTTTGAATTTTCTCGTCCTTTATGATGCCAAAATACTGAAGCACAAGATAG
>DTYX01000687.1 GCA_012961655.1 Candidatus Poribacteria bacterium | reverse complement strand
TGCCATTGAAACAGAAGTGGCGGCACGGAGGCGCGCCGCTACAACGAATTTTTTCATGGGGAATTTCGATTCGTCTGTTCTAGTTTAAAGGTCATGTATGCTTACCGCTATCTGAATTCTACTTTCTCCTTGGCGCAAACGTAAAGCATAAGTATTCCTCTCTATCGCTTTTCTGGTCGCTTCATACATCTTCCGCGCTGAAATCCGTCTGACTATGGCTTCGCCGATGACGATTTGCGTTTGTGCGCCGGCGCGAAATAGCGGTTTGTCCATGCGGTTGAAATCGTATGGGATTGGCATGTTATGGCGTTTTGCCGGCAATGGCTTTTTCACACCATTTTCGTCGATGATAGATGCGTTTTGAATCTCTTTGAAATCAACGTATTTCGGCGCAAGCCATTCCTCAATCGCCTCGAACGTCGTGTTGTTATTGTGGGGAACGCCAAGGAGCAAAATTTGAGCGTCGAGTTCTATGAACTTCCGAAACGGGCTTTCAGCGCCACAGGGGGTGATGGAGTGAGTTTTGGTCAATTCTTCCGCTAACTGCCCCAAGGCGCAAACGGATTCGGTGAGATGATGGCTGCGGTAGGCGGTGCGTTTGCGAAGAGTTTCTGTGATTGCCCCAAGTTCCGAAGGCGAGTTCCGCACATCGAAAACAGCACCATCTTTTCCCAACGAGTATGTTCCCGCTGGCATAGCCACCGTTCCATCAGAACCAACGACCTCTAGCAGCGCGTCAACGACAGCTTCAGCCCCGCCTTCAACATATCCAAAGCGGCTCAACGACGAGTGGCAGTAAAGGATGTCACCCTTTTGAACGCCAACGCGCCGAAAACCCTCGGCCAAACCCACCTTAGTTACATGCAGATGGGTTCTCTTTCGGGTTTCAATATCGATTTTTCCCATAGAATAGGTACTCCATAGCAATAACAAGATAAGTTGCAAAGTGGGAATTTCCAGGACAATAAAATTTTAATGACAATTTTTCTGTTTTTATGTTACAATACTCCACCGGAATTGGGAATTGGAATTTTGGATTTCGGAATTGTTCCCCCTTATCCCCCTTCCAAAGGGAGCTTGTACTTTCCACCGTGGCGCTAGTGGCAGCGCTGGGTTGGACAAGTTATGCCGCGTTTTTCAACAGATTAAAAAATTGGTTAGATAAGACAAATCAATTGGCGAAATACGCCAATCTAATTCCCGTTCTCTTGCTCGTTTTTGGAACAGTACGAGATAACACCGCACCCGATGCGATTGTGATGGATTCTGAACCGTGGGACCTGCATTTCTACTCCGACCGCAAAACCGTGCATACGCCTTATGATACCATGGCAAAAATTCTCTGGGTCATGCGAACATACGGTGTTACACATATAACCTATAATGGGCAAAAAAGTTTACAAACGCTTTACTCAGGTGAAATCCCCGGTTTTGAACTGGTCAATGAGAGGGGTATGAAAATTTATCAGGTGCAGTATGATGAGTTACCAGAGCGGTATAAAGCCACATTGTTGAGCTATTGCAGTAACACATTTTGGGAGGGAATAAAATTAATGGCAAGATATCGAGCCGCGCTTATTGGCTGCGGCGGAAAAGGCAGAGACCACGCCAATACGCTTTTGAAGGATAATCTTGTGGATTTGGTAGCTTTGTGCGATGTTCGGGAGGAAGCGTTACAGATATTCAAAGATACGTATGGCGTTTCAGCGCTCTATACCGATTATCGCCAGATGTTAGAACGTGAAAAACCGGATTTAGTTGTCATTTCAACTCAGGCGCCTCAACACCATGCATTAACTGTCGCTGCCGCTGAATATGGCTGCCACGTTCTTTGCGAAAAACCGATGGCGTTGACGCTTCAGGAAGCGGATGAAATGATTGCGGCATGCGACAAAGCGGGCGTGCGGTTGGCAATAAATCATCAGAAGCGCGCCAGCGCATACAACGATTATACGAAAAAGTTGATTGCTGATGGGGAAATCGGCGAACTAATTTTGATACGAGCTTATGACAAAGGCGGGCGCAAAGCGGGCAATTCGATGATGGAGATGGGTACGCATCTGTTTGATTGGATTCACAATTTCGCTGGCGATGTGAGTTGGGCTTCCGCCCATATCAACACGGGTATGCGTGAAGCAAGCGTCCAAGACATAAAACATAGTCAGGAGGTCAACCCCCGCGACCGCGACGCTGGGCTTGTCATCGGCGAGAGAGCGTTCTGTTCATTTGGCTTTGTCAACGGTCTGCATGCCGATTGCGAATTTTTAGCTCAATCGCGAGCCAACGATAAAGCTTATGGCTTGGACCTCATCGGCGCAAAAGGGCGTATTGCCCTGCGTAGAAGCGTCGCCACAGTGATGTTCATTCACCGCGGCGAATTTATGACCCCCGTGGAAGGACATCAATGGAAACCTGTTTCTCTGCCCGAAGAGGATGCAATCGCAGGTCAACATTTGCCAACTATCGACATCAATCGGACGCTTCAGTCTCGCATCATTCGTTCGCTGCTGGAGCCCGATATCCTTGACGCGCCGCCAATTTCGTCAGGGCGAGACGGGCGCGCAGCGTTGGAGATGATTCACGGCTCGTGGGAATCCCATCTCCGCGGTGGACGTGTTACGTTTCCACTCAAAGATAGAACGCATCCACTACAACGGTGGTTGGATTAGGAGCGGATAAAGATAGCGTTAATTCATTGGATAACCTCATCAACACAAAACAGCAATTGAGTCTGTTACTGAAGAATATTTGAAAATAGGAGCATTATGATAATAACACCGCTACAAAAATCGATTCAACGGCAGGGAATTACAATCTCCGTTGAAACAGAATTAGGTGATATTGCTCCTATCGCGGGCAATATCGTAGAATTATCGGATGCCTTCACCAATATAGTATTTAATGCGGTAGATGCGATGCCAGAAGGCGGGACTATCGCCATAAAAACCTGGATGGAAAATAATAACGTCTGCGTGTCTTTTAGTGATACAGGCGTAGGCATGACGGAAGAGAGAAAAGAGAAAATCTTTGACCCTTTCTTTACCACTAAAGAGGTATCCGCAATGGGTATGGGCTTGAGCACCGCGTACGGTACTATCCAAAGGCATTCGGGAAAGATCTCAGTGGACAGCGAGATAGGCCATGGCAGTAGATTTACCATCAAACTACCTAAGTACACCGAACGGCAAGCGCAGACCGAAATAACCGCCAAGGAAAAGAAAATCGCTAATATTCTCATCATGGATGATGAAGAATATGTCAGAGACATTCTGCGGCGATTCTTGATATGCGAAGGACATTACGTCGTCGTAGCAGAAGGGGCAAGAAAAGGATTAGACCTATTTCATGAACGGAATTTTGATTTAGTGATAACCGATTTGGGCCTACCTGAGATTCCCGGTTATGAGATAGCGAAGCAAATAAAAGTAACCCATCCCAATCTGCCTATTATTATGATAACGGCCTGGGGCGATGACCCCTTAGACGCAGGGAAATCTCAATATGTTGACTCCGTTATCAATAAGCCTTTTCAATGGGATAGCATTATACAAGTGGTGCAAGATATATTGAGATAATCATCCAAAAGGACAACAGGAGGATTTTATGCGCGTTTTCACTATTATCAATGGCTACACAGGCGCGCTCTGTTTGCAAGAGTTGCTTGACCAGGGACATGAGGTTGTGGGAGTTGTAACCGCGCCGAATTTTCAGCCCGATGTTCCCCCTGAACAGACGGTGATTGGCGTGGCTACCAAGAATTTACTGCCGTTATATATGCCGGCTTATGAAACCGTCGTAGAGCCTGCGCCAGAGTTTTTAGCGCTATTTCGCAATGCCAAACCCGATTTGATGGTCTCCATGCACTATCCAGCCATTTTCAAGCCGGTCTTGTTGAACATACCGACGTTGGGTTGTGTCAACATCCATCCATCGAAGGTACCAGAAGGGCGCGGTATGACTCCCTCTTGGTGGTATCTTTATCTGGGGCGTAAGACGGCGTGGACTGCGTTACATTATATCGATGCCGGTGTCGATTCCGGCGATGTCATCGCCTTCGGCTCTACGACCATCACAGATGAGGACACCGGAGCAACGGTGTCAAAACGACTGTCAGAAGCCGCCTGGAAGATATTCCGCGATAACCTTCCTGGAATTATGGCTGGCACGGCGCCGCGTCAAAAGCAAGATTTATCCAAAGGCAGTTACCTTTGGTCAGGGCGCGATTGGCATCGAATAAATTGGTCTCGTGGCGCCAAAGGCATCCGTGGACAGATTCGCTGCTTCACTGACACTAACAACAATGCCTACACTTTTGTCGCTGGGCGTAAGCTCACCATCAACGACGCTCAGATAGCCAATCCCGACGATTGGCAAAAGCTCAAAAAAGATGCCGCGCAAGGTGAAGTGATTGCCATTACTGACAAAGGGTTATTAGTACAGACGGGCAAAGGACTATTAATCCTCACCGACTTCGCGGTAGAGGGTGAAAAAACTGACAGCTTGCAAGCTTTGACGGAAGCTGGCATACCAGTTTTACTGGGCTAATTGGAGGTGTTATCTATTATGCACACCCCTTACATATAATTACTGCCAGCGATGGACTTGATGTTCTCGGGATTGATTTTACCGTCGGCGTTGACGCTGTGATGATAGCGGGTGATGCTCTGATACCCCGCTCGAGCTTTGAGCGGATGTACTGTCGCTGGACGCGTAGTCGTAATGAGCCAACGGACTAGTTCGCGCTCTAACTCATGTACAATCCCTTGAAAATCCGGTTCAAAGTAGAGATTTTTCATCTCCCACGGGTCGGCTTCCAGGTCATACAACTCGCCGAATCCATCCGGATAATTTTCCGGAAACATCTCCGGCGGATAGTAGACTAAGCGATACTTGCCTTTTCGTAAGCTTTTGCTCCAGGCAAATTCCGTCGCTCCAACGCGATGTACTTCGCCGCTACCGCCGCGTAACAGATGGGAGATATCCTTGCCGTCGGCGGTCTCCATCGGCTCGATTTCAGCTAAAGCGCAGATTGTATTGACAAAATCAACGGTCTCCACAATTTCATCGGCTTTGTGTCCCGCTTCGAAGTGTCCAGGCCAGTACCAGAGCCAGGGAATGCGCGTGATGGCATCGGAGCAGATTCCCGGCGCCTTTTCCAGAACTCCATGCTCGCAGGCGTAATCCCCGTGGTCAGAGGAGTAGATGACGATAGTATCTTCGTCGAGGTTATTTTCTTTAAGCCAGTCTAAAAGTTCACCAACGGCGTGGTCTACGTGGCTGACGTTGCCGAGGTATCCACGCAGTTTACGCAGGCGTCCAGCCTCGTAGGTTTTCGGCTCAAACAACTGCCATCTGCCCGTGCGGAAGTGGTTTGCCGTCCGAATCAGGTTCGGCGCCTTGCCGGCTGAGACCATATCGTAATCGGCATAACCAACTTCGTTCTTTTTACAATATTCAATTCCTCGATCCAGA
>DTYX01000686.1 GCA_012961655.1 Candidatus Poribacteria bacterium | reverse complement strand
CCTTTGCGCTGATTTCCCAACGCTATTCCCTTCAGCGCGAAGTTATCAGCCTCCGTGCCGCTGGATGTGAAGATTATCTCGCTTTCTTTTGCGCCGATTAAACCCGCCACCTTTCCCCTCGCCTCTTCGACAGCGGATGCTGCTTGTTTTCCGAAGTCATGTAGGCTCTGAGGATTTCCGAACATTTCACGAAAATATGGTAGCATCGCTTCCACGACTTCAGGACGAGTAGGAGTAGTGGCAACATGGTCAAGGTAAATTTTTCTCATAAGAGTTCACTCCTTTTCAAGGAGGGGCACTGTAAAATGCTTACCATGCGGTCAACGGATTACGGCTAGAGCGCGAAAATTCGATTTTCGCGCCAAGCCAATCCGCTGACAGCGTTAAACTGCGACAACCTTTTTGACTTCAGGGATGTTTTGCTTCAGAATCCGTTCAATTCCCATGCTCAGGGTCATTGTTGACATGGGACAGCCCGCGCAAGCGCCCTTAAGCCTTACCCTGACAATGCCATCATCGCTGACGCTTACCAGAGTGGCGTCTCCGCCATCGGCATTTAGACCAGGTCTTATTCTTTCATCTAAGACCTGTTTGACTCTCTCTTTCACAACTCTCACCTCCTATCCATAAGCAGATTTTTCGGAAAGTCTGAGGGCTTATGTACACTTCCTTTCGCCTACATTGATTTTGTTATCCCCCCTACTTTTTATCCGCTAATCTGCGCTCAGTTTAGCGAATAAAAAATATTAGTGAAGATTAGCGAAGATTAGTGGTTAAATCTTTTCCGAAATCTCTCATCGGAAGGCGAAAGAGTAGAGTTCCTTCCATTCTTCCAGCCCTCCACTCATCGAGTGGATTCGAGTACACTCTGGATGCGCAAAAATAGTTTCTCAAAATCCCTCAAATCACAGGCGAACCGTATAATCGGTGATAAGGAATTGGCCCTGAAAAGGCTACTCTATCTCCATCTTCTAAGGCAACTTCTATATTGCCAGTTCTTCCTCCCACAGTTCTACCGTTTCGCATTATCAGATAAACCTCTTCTGAGGGTATCCCAAGCAGATTTATCACATCGCGCGGGGTGCTGTTTTCCGGAACGGATAGAAAAAACCGCCGCTGTCCGTTATGAGCATATTTCTGTAATTTGTTAAATAATCGAATCTCCAGGTTTATCATAATAACCTCCCACGCTTCGTTCAAGGACAGGCCGTTGCTTTTTGCCGAAAAAAAGCGCTTCATGCAATAGTTGATAGCCTTCCTCTGTGGATAATTCGTCGTCATTTTACGTATTACATATTACGTTTTGAGCGCCAACAATCATAGTAGTGAAGAACGAACGCAATCAAAATCACTGAAATCTTTTCTCTATCTCTTCATACACTTTCAGGATGTTCTTGGTTTGAGTATCATCAAGATGCATCTCCGCCATCATGTAAAGAATATTATCTTCTTTGTCGATATGTGGGCGTAACATCTGGATTATATTCATACCGTTTTGCCTTATCAATGCCGCCGCCTTCGCGTCATCGGGATTCCTGACGTAAACTTCCAACCCTTTTTGAAATTCGTCATTTGCCTTCCTAAGTTCCTCATGTTCAAGAAGCATTACACCGATTGGGCCGCCCTCTATCGGCATAAATTTCGCCATTTCAACAAACAGAGCATCCTCCTCTTTTGCAAAGTGAATCCAAATCTCACCCTTGAAGAATGTCCCCAGTTCCTTCAATGTCGGCATTATTGTATCCGGTTTATCGAGGTTGTTTATAACCTCCTCGAAATCATCCAGTTTTTTTAGGACCATTTGATGGTCATCACTCAAAGGTTTCGTTGAACGTTGAACTACTTGTGGTCTCATTGAAATCTCCTTGTATACTAATTCCTAATTTAATTCCGACCGCCGCTTGCCATTTTTCCCTTTTCCTTCCGCCTTCGAGAACCCTCTTGCGCTATTTAAGAACTTTCACCGTAAACATTCCTTCCGGCGGCTGTTGCAACACAATGCGCACTCGTTCCTGCCAGAGTTGACCGAACAAAGCTAATTGCTCGGCGTTTGCTGTCCCTCGTACAGCCGGCGGCATCAGTTCATTCAATCGGTCATCCCACGGTAGCATTTCATTATCGTAGGTGATTTCGACTTTTTCCCCCGTATCAATTCGCTCGAAGAGGACTGAGCATACTGCGTATTCAGGCTCGTTTTCACCGTCAAATGTCAATAAGTTATATCTGCTAAATTTCCTTTGCCCACCGATGCCGTGAAATCCGCTCTCTCCCGCCGCGCCTGTTATCAATGATACGACTTGAGATATGGGTCCATTGACTTGAAAATCCAAATCGCTTCTAAATGTTACCTTGATGTCGCCGCGTATGGGTGTTTCATCCCCATACAATTGTCCCAAGGCAATCTGAGTCAGTTTATACGCTCCTGCAACGACAGGGCAAGAATGCCCTGCCATCTTTACAGCGTCAGCGTAAGTGTAGACAAAAAATTCATCCGGTTTTGCCGCGCCTAATGTTATGGCGAGCGGGTCTTTCAGTTTAATAGGTTCAACCCCATAAAAGAAATCTGGGCCAAATGTCGATTTTTCCATAGTCATAAAAACCTCCCCCTTTCCGAAAGTCAAAAGGTGGAAAGCGAAAGTCTGTTCACTTCGTTCACCGCCTGCCCTCGAACCCTTCGCTTCGCTCGAGGGTAAACTTCGTGAAGGGACGACTTCGTCTTACGGTGCGCTTACGTCCCCATCCGTTCCTTCCAACCTTCCATCCTTCCTTCCATTCAGACAACGTTCACCTGGTAGTGAGTTAGAATGAAGTAGTTCCAATAAACCTCTTAACTTATAGCTTCTCTCAATTCTGCGATAAATTCCGCAAGGTCAAATCCATGCGCGTTACAAGCCATATTCAGAGTAACGCGCGGGCCGATCTGTTTTCGCATCTCTGGGTTTCTCAGGTGTTGGAAACCGCGGGAGAGAAAGAAATTGAGCGCGTGGGGATATTTATTCAGAACAGCGCCAACCGTCGTCGAACCTGTGATTTCTAAATCACCGTCCGTCGCGGTTTCCGCGGTCGCAGTCTCTGCAAAAGGCGGTTCTGGTTGGAACTCAGCTACGCGTAGTGGTTCTTCTACCCTTTCTTCTTCAATTTCGGGTTCCTCTTCGAGTTCCACCGCTTTGTTCATCGTCTTCCATATGTTATAACCGAACAACGCTATAGCGGCGACCTCGAGCCATCCTGAGACGCCCATCACTGCGAAAGAGAAAGCGCCTAACGCGAATGTGAGTCCTTGAAAGACGACGCGCAGGGTGTTTCCTATATTTATCAATGCGAAGGTAACGTTGAGTTGGCTTATGCTGTGCAGTTGGATTCCTCGAAATGTAGGAATCATCCTTGCAGCCATGCCAAAAATCATCATGCTGATAAATCCAACGGTGATGGCATGGCGGTAGGAGCCGATGAGCGCGTGCCCGGCGGAATTGCCAGAAAACGCCTCATAGATGCCAAAGACTGCAAACATCGCCACTGCGATGGAAAACCAGATGTAGGACACGGTGATAAATTTTCCGTATCCTCCTTTTTCAACTTCTGTCTCGGGTTTACGGAATATATTGAGGTTGTGTACGAATAGAATAGCTGAAATGAATTCCAAAGCCGCGGCAAAGCCGAAAAGTCCGTCCAGAATATTCGATGGGTACAAGCCTTTGAACCACTGCGAGATAGCCAGTATTACGATGCCTGCGTTCAATCCCCAGAAACTGATGTCCGATAATTTCTGATTGGGGAATTTTAAACCTAAAAAAAGTGGCAAGGTCTTCAAGCTGATGCCCAGTATCATCATCCCGATGAATCCCATCGCTTGAATATGCAAGTACGGCGGGTTGATAGAATCTGGAATTACATTTGAACCCTTCACTGAAAGATAGATGGAAATCACGACGCCTGATGCGGTTGCCAACCAAAACCAAACGAGACTGGCGGCGATGTACTTATCAAAATATTCTTTTAGCTCAGAGCTTTTGATGGTCGAAAAGCCCACATATAGAAATAGCGAAACGGCGATAAGTTCGACCGCGCTGGCGAGCACCATAATATTGGCGGCGATTGCGTTTTCGGCGAACACCTGCGATACCGACTTTACTATGATTCCAGCCAACATCAATATAAAAGAAACGCCGACCAATTCTCTTCTGCGTAAATCCGTCGCTTTCAAACGTGGGAACACGTGGTAGGCGATGCCCATGATGAACAACCCTACCCATCCGTAGAATTGCGCATGTCCATGTGCCTGCACCATCGCCCGCCAGAAGCGCCAATTGTAATCAAACGAACCTTTTATAGCCAGAAGCGTTAAGGCAACGGCGCCTAAAACACATCCACCTGTCAACACCAAAACGACAGCGGCTTTGAGAAACGGTTTATACAACGCCTCTTCCGCTTGAGGTACTTCATCAACCGATTCCTTTCCTTCTTCAATCGCTCCACTCTCAATGACCTGATTTAATTCTTCGAGCAGTTTTTCTGCATCGACACTGTGGACTTTTGTAAAAAACGCAATGGACTCCACTGGCCCCTTCGGCCCGCCGCAGTGCGCCAAACCGTATTTATCGAATACCCTTCTGGTTTGAGGATATTCGCTCATTACTTCTCTTATTGTCATTGTATCTTTTATTTTCGGCATTTCTACCACCTCTTTTGACTAAGCGCCTATAATACTACTTTGTTAATTAGCCCATATATTGAGTTCAGAAAGGAAAAAGAACCGATACGGACGCGAGGGAAGAAAGTACAACCCCCCCTTTCCTTCCCTTCCTTCCTCTCCTTCCATTTTCCCATTTCAACACTAACTAACAAGGTAGGGCCAAGAATTTTTAGTATAGACGCCGCACTTTAATCATCAATAACAGCCTCCAAGTCAGCGATTAACTGTTTCAAATCTGCTCCGTCTCGCTTCGCTGCGACGGCCAGACTGACTGCGCCGCCACAGCATGAATCGACGCGATGTTTTGTGAAAACCGCTGCGGTTTTCTTATACTTTTTGACGATTTCATTGACTGTCATTTGTTCTGCAAAAAGCAACCAACGACTTCGTCTTATGGTAATCTTTCCTGTCGTGCTCATTTTGGCTCCTCCTTTCCCTAATCGCGGTTCTCTCGGAACTAAAGACATCTTTTGTGGCACACTGAAATCCGCCTTACCCCCTTCCTTCCATTCTTCCAACCTTCCAGCCATCGGACGGATTAGAGAGTTTAAAGTGGAAAAATATTGGTATGATGCTCGTGATGTTCATGGTGTTCGCCATGCCCATGCATGCGATGAATCACCTCTTGCGCCTCCTCGTGGGAGAGATGCTCATCCATTAGGGCAAGGAGCGCCTCCTCCTCTTTGCGGAAATGAACGCTTAGAAGAGCATCGAGATAATGAATTACTCGCTTCAGACAGGCGAGCGCGATGTCACGCGCTTGAGGCGTTTCGTCCGCCAAAACCCGACGAATGCATTCCTTAAAATCGTCTATCCGCTCGACAATCGCTTCGTGGTCAAGACTCATCGTCGCCGTCGGGCGTCCGTGCTGGCAAATTAAATCATCGGCTGCCGGATAGAGAGCATGCTCCTCACTCTCCGCATGGGGCAAAAGTTCTTCCAAAAAGAACGTCACGAAACCCTGCAGTTCCTCCCGGCGCTGCGTCACATCGCCCGTTTGTAATGCTTCCACAGTTTCGACCAACTGGTGGAATTTGCCCATCAATTCACTGTGATGTTGTCGAATTCTTGCTGTTGGTTGAGCCATAATATAGACCTCCTGGTATATAATATGTAGGTCGAGATTCACTATCTCGACGAAAATCCAACTGTCTGTACGAATAAAGAGAAAAAATATTTCTATTTGACTGATTCTCTCTCCTCTTGCGCTATCGTTATGGGAGCGGCTAATTCAGCTAACGTTTCAGTTTGGAGAAGCCACATGATTTGTTCTTTGATGGGTCGCCACTTCTCATGCATTGGACAAGGGTCTTCGCACGAACAGGTCCCTATGCCAAAGATACATCGTTCTAAATAGCACAATCCATCGATGCATTTCACAACTTTGAGAAGCGAAATCTGCGCTGCCTTCAGGTTTAACGCCCATCCGCCACCCGGACCGCGGAAGGATTTCACCAAACCGTTCTTCGATAGCATCTGAAGAAGTTTGCCCAAAAAATGCTTGGGAATCTTCTGATGTTCGGCAATCTCCCAAACCGGACTGAACTTCTCTTCCGGCTGTAGCGCTAAATACGACAACGCTCTAATTGCATATTCACACGATTGGGAATACAACATAAAATTCTCCACCCCCAAAACAAGGATAAACAGGTCTTATATTCTTATATTATTATAAAATATTCCAAGTATTTTGTCAAGGAAAAAATTGCATTAATTTGACTAAAATTGGTATTTTATGGCATTTTTTTTTGCAAAATAACCGTCATCATCATCGTAAAGAGGCTGCCAAATTTTTCGATTATTTTATCCACAAAAAAAAAGACATGCAACAGATTAGTAGGTATTAAGCTACGATACCGCAGCCCGCCGGACAACAAGTAAGACAACAATGTGTGATACTGAATCTCTACTATTTTAAAATTTGGAAATGCAGCATGAAAACTCTGATCTCTTTTGTGAAAAATTAACGATGGAAGTGCAGCGTTCGCGCTTTTCAAATATCTGCCTCCTTTAAGCGAAAACGCATTGGTATGATAATCGCAGAATTCATGGTTTAGATATTTGTAAATGAGAGCCATCAGCATCTATGAATACCAAAATGTCTCCCGTTGCCGCTTTTATCCCCTTCTTTATTCCATCTCCTTTGCCTCTGCCGTTATCCAAGATTACAGTAACACCTAGTTTGCTTGCTACCTCCCTGGTTTTGTCGGTGGAATGTCCATCTACAACAAGGATTTCGTCCGCGAAAGAAGAAGCTTTTTGTATCACCTTACATAAGGTTGTTTCTTCATTTTTAGCAGGGATGACAACACTGATACGCCCTTTAAGATCCTCCCTATCAAAGGAGTTTTTTTCCGGCTGCCCCATTCATAACCCTCCTTTCGGCTGTCTATCACCCATGATATGAAATCAACCGCCGTTCTTGAAAGGTTAACCAGCTTATTTACCGACGATACCTTTGAAAACAATCGAAAGAACATTTTTGGCCGAATGTAGAATTTCCTGTATGCCTTCCTTCTCAGCTTCATAATCTTCTTGGCGCTGATTTTTTCTGTATCCAAAACTGAGTAATTCTGCTCAAACATGCGCCAATCACTTGTGTTTATCCACCTATTTTCCTTGGCGATGTTGTATAATTGAGAACCTGGGAACGGGACAGCACAGTAGAATTGGGCGTAGTCAAGCTCCAACTGTTTGGCAAATTTGATTGTTTGATTTATTGTTTTTTCATCTTCATAAGGTAGCCCGACAATCAGGTGTCCTGTCACTTCTAAGGAAGCTTCTTTTGCCCATTTCACTGCGTTTTCTGCTTGCTTAAGTGTCGTACCCTTGCCCGCCATGTCCAATATTCCCTGGTTTCCCGATTCTATCCCGTATCCTATCATCCAGCATCCTGCTTCTTTCATCAAATAAAGAAGTGCTTTATTTACGCTGTCCACCCTACTGTTGCAAACCCAACGAAATTTTCTTTTAGTGGCTATTATTTCGTCGCACACCCCCTTTACAAATCTTTTCGATGTAGCCACCATAAGAAACGGCTCGCCACTCAACGGCATTGGATAACAACCTGTGTCCACAAGATGCCAGCTTGGATACGGTAATTCATCTAAGTTTTCTATCGG
>DTYX01000685.1 GCA_012961655.1 Candidatus Poribacteria bacterium | reverse complement strand
GTCGGAGTCAGCGTAAGCCGAGAAGGATTGCCACCCAGCGGTGAATTACCGTACAGAGGAGAAATTACCATCAGCAGTGATGGTAACAAACCTATTCACTTGACTGTCACCATCACAGTGAAGAGGGATGTAACCGTTATTGTAACAGACGTTCGCACGATGAAAAACATAAAAGATGCTTCTGTCATACTGAATGCCATGCCCGAAAAGAAAACCAACGACTTAGGAGAGGTTATCTTTAAAGATTTCAAAGAGAGCGGCGATCTTCCATTAGAAGTTTCCTACGGTGGATTTATCAGCCGGTATATCCACTTCAAAGGCAATGTCAACATCCCTCCGTCGGGAGATTATGAATTGCCCATTTCTCTAAAAACGATTAGAAGCGTCAAGGGACAAATTACACATTTCGATTTTAACGTTCCAAACTATGTTGTCTTTTCACCGGATTCCGGTCGCGCTTATGTGACAAATGAACGTGGGAACAGCGTCTCGGTGATAAACGTTCGTGACGATAAGGTTTTTGCGAAAGTCAACGTCGGTAAAGCTCCCCTGGGAATTGTCTACAATCCGAAGCGCATGGAGGTATATGTCGCCAACAGTGGCAGTGACGATGTGTCCGTTATCGACACTCAAAAACTCAAAGAGATAAAAAAAATCGACGTGGGCAATAATCCTACTTCCTTAGCTGTTTCATCGAGTGGAGATTTACTCTATGTCGTCAATCATCTGAGGAGACCTGGCGGCAATACAGATGGGGACGTGTCAGTAATTGATTTAAACAGGCGGGTAGAAACAGATGTAATACCAGTTGGGAACAAACCGTATGGCGTTGTCATCACACCTGACGACAATATTCTTTATGTATCCAATAAAAAAGATGGCACGGTTTCCATCGTCGATGTTTGGGTTAAACGGCAACTGTCCACTATCAGTGTAGGCAGCAATCCGATGGATGTAGTCATCTCTTCTGATGGCAGGTTTGTATACGTCTCCAATAGCGGCGGCAGTACCGTATCTATGATAAATACTATTTCAAAGAAGGTCCGTGACTTCGATGTCGGCGCCATCCCGCGTGGCATCGCCGTAACAGACGATTTTCCCGACGGAGACATCCTTTACGTGGTGATTCATTCCAACTCGACCGTCTCAGTGGTGGATGTATCTGCGGGGATAGTCGTCAAAGAAGTCGTGCGCGGATTCTCGTTTCCGTTAGGAATCGCTACAACCAATGATGGAACGAAGATGTATGTGACAAACAGGGAAGCGAATAGCGTGTCCGTATTGGAATTCGAGTAACTGATGATAGAGTAAAAACATCAGAAAGCGAGGGTTGGACCTATTTCGGAGTAGCAACCTTCAGGTTGCGTCGGTGATAACGCAGGCTGAAGCCTGCTACTCCGTGGAAAACGGGAGGTGTAAATGACATCCGTGTTCTACGGAGCCACACCGTTACAGTATTAGAAATATGTCCGACCCTATTAGAAAGCTGAAAGGAGATTATGCAACATGAAAAATACAAGGAGAACGCAAATGAGAAGCAAAACTTTCACATTATCAATATTTTCCGTTGTTATCGCATTAACCGTCTTTCTAACCTCTTCTATTGTCTTGGCTGACACTGAAGTGAGAGGCTTGATAGCCCAAGATGCCAACTGGACGTTGGATAAAAGTCCTTACGTCGCTACAGGAAGCCTCATCATCAAAGAAGGTGTGACGTTGACCATTGAGCCTGGGGTGATGGTGAAGTTCAAACCAAACACCGCTCTTCGGGTGGATGGAACCCTTGTCGCCCGAGGGACGAAAGAAATGCCGATAACCTTTACCGCATACCAAGACAAGAAGCCAGGCAGTTGGGGCTATATCTTATTCACTGCCACAAGTATGCCCGCTGAGCTCGATGACGCGGGGAACTACATCAAGGGTAGCATCTTGGAATATTCCATCATCGAGTATGCTGGGAGCATTGGCGACATTGGCGCTGCTGTGAGGGTGAATGCTTCCAATCTGCTTGTTGACCATTCCACGATAAGCCATAGCGCTAGTAGAGGAATTTCTGTGGTGGAATCTGGCGAAGCTGTCATCCGGAATAGCACAATCCGTGATAATAAGGGCAGCGGCATATACATATTTTGGTGTGGGTCTGTTACCATAACTGACAATGCCATTACAGGAAACACTGCTTCTAATTATGGTGGTGGCATATACATTTATCAGAGCAAATCTGCTACTATAACTAACAACACCATTACAGTAAATACGGCTCCTAAAGGTGCTGCAACTTATTTGGGTTATAACATCAAGAATTTCAGCAGAAACATAGTCGTAGACAACAAAGCATCGGGAACTACGAACACCAGTGCTATCTATATTGCCTCGCTAGCGGACCAGTTCAAAAATAACTCCATATATGACAACAAAACTGACTTCGACATCTACTATGCGGTAGGAAACGGAGTAGATATGGACGCCACAGGAAACTATTGGGGAACAACCGACGTAGGGGAAGTAGGCAAGCGCATATACGATTTCGCCTTTGATGTAAGCAAAGGGTTTGTCAACTTCGTCCCATTCCTCAATTCTGATCCTAATGGTCCTTCAGAACCCACAGGCTTGGCTTTAACCGTCCTAAACGCTTCATCAGTCGAGTTGACCTGGAACGCCAATCTTGAGCCAGATGTGGCGGGATACAAGGTCTATTATGACACCGATACGGGCGCGCCTTATGAAGGCAAAGGCGCAAAAGAAGGGGATTCACCGATAGATGTGAAGAAGGTGACAAGCTACACACTTTTCTCCGACCCCGATGCAGGAGATTCACACAAGGCATCCCAGTGGCAGATAACTACCAGCGCTGGGGACTACGCCAATCCCGTCTACGACAGCGGAAGGGACACTAATAAGACAAAAATCATCATCCCAGCAGGAAAGCTAACCGCAAACACAACGTATTACTGGCGCGTGCGGCATCAGGACAGCAAGGGAGCCTGGTCAGATTATTCTGCCGAAACCAGCTTTACAACAAAAGAAGGCATCGGACTGCATCGCTTCGTGTTAGAATTAGCCAAGGGAGCAAATATAATCTCGCTGCCCTTAAAGCCTGATGTGCCATATACAGCCAGAAGCTTCGCTCAAAAGCTCGATGCCACCGTTGTTATTAAGTTCGACCTCGACGAGAATAAGTTGGAAAGGACTTTCATACCCTTCATTACTGAAGCTAATTTGGGAGACGGTTTCTCCATCGAAGGCGGCAAGGGGTACATCGTCAATGTTTTGGAAGCTAAAAGTGTCCCCTTTGAAGGCACGGCTTGGGGAGAAGAGATTCCACAAGCCCAAGCGCCGTCCATTATTTCGCAGCGTGGAACGTGGGCTTTCGTAGTGGCGGGGTTGGCTCATGACGCCGATGTGATTGACCCGGAGACTGGGGGATACACAGTAACCGTTACCAACAAACGCACAGGGACACAAAGGACGGCACCTATCGGCTCTATTGGACAAGGGAGATTTGCCGTCGTCTTTGCAGATCTGAATCGACGCAGTGTGGTGGAGGCAGGCGACGAGTTTCAGATTACGGTCACCGACCGATTCGGGAAAGTTATTGCAGGTCAAAGTTCACAACGAGTAGAACAAACCCACATTGACAGGGCGTATCTTACAGTCAACCTCCGCATCGGTGATATGATTCCAACTGAATCCGCGCTATTACAGAATTATCCGAATCCCTTCAATCCTGAAACATGGATACCGTACCAGATTGACAGGGATTCGGATGTAACCATACGAATCTACAACGTAGCGGGTCAATTAGTGCGCACTCTATCCGTAGGGCATAAGAAAGCTGGGTTCTATATGGATAAAAAGGACGCTGCCCATTGGGAGGGCAAAAACCAAGATGGTGAAGAAGTTGCCAGCGGGATTTACTTCTATCGGTTAGAAGCGGGAAACTTTTCAGCCGTCCGCAAGCTTGTCATATCGAAGTGAATAACTGTAATTTGCCATAGCCCCGAATGTGTTTTGAGGGTGTTTGGCGGGGTGGGTAATTTGGTTGAAGTTTCTAAGTTACCTGCCCCATAAATGAAAAGGAGGAATCAGAAAAATGATGTTCAAAAGATTCATCACATTCAACATGCTTTGGATTTTAATATTGATATTGAGTTCTCAGGCTTGGTCAATACCTATCTTTTCGGTGGGAGGTAAGGTGGAAATAGACGAACAACCCGCCGCCGCTGGAACAATAGTGATTGTGGAGAACGAAACCCGAAAGCTTACTATGCAAACTGTAGTTGGCGGAGGAGCGGGCGAAGGAAGATATGCTGTTGCGTTCGTGGACACAGGGGGCAAAACGGTGGCTGAAGTGGACGATAAGTTGAAGGTTACTGTAAAAGACAAGGAAGGGAAGAAAACACTATTTAGCATTGAGTATCAGATAACAGAGGCGGATATAGCCGCTGGCAGAGCAATCGTGGATTTTCCCCCTCCGCCGCCCGACGGTACGACTATATCTGTCAAGGTTAATTCAGATACCTTGGCAGTAGATGGCAAAAAGATTTTAACTTCAGTCATCACCGCGACGGTGAAGGATGCGGAGGGGAATCCAGTGACAGATGAAGAGGTGGAGATGGAAGCGAGCCCATCGGGAATAGGAGAGCTAAGCAAAGTCAAAAATAACAATGATGGAACATACACAGCCACATATACAGCCCCTATTTCGGTGAGCGCTGCTACAATACCCTTGACGATTAAGGCAACGGCGAAAAATACCAATGTTTCTGACAGCATAGAGATTACACTAAAAGATGCAGAGGAACCAGTAGCGAAAGCTGATCTCGACCAAATCGTGAGTGTGGGCGAAACTGTCTCGCTTGATGGCAGCAAGTCTACGGACAACGTTGGGATTGCAAAATATAGTTGGGATTTCGATGACAAGGACGGTATTCAGGAAGATGCCGCCGGCGCAAAGGTCGAAACAAGTTATGCTAAGGCGGGAACGTACACTGTAACTCTGACGGTGACTGACACATCTGGGAATAAAGGCGAAGATAAGGGTTCCTTTACGGTGGTAGAAATAAACATTAAACTTGTCGATTTGCCGTCTGACTTTTTCGAAGCCGGTTCCACTTATACCATAACTGCCAAAGTGACGGATACGGATGGCAATCCCGTGACCATCGAAGAGGTAAAAATCGAAGTAACAAAAGGCGAGATAGGAGATGTCGCTCCTATTAACGGAACTTACACAGCGACTTACACAGCCCCAAAGAAGATTGAAGTGGGTGAAAAAGTAACTATTACGGCAACTGCCACAAAAGCAGGCGTTTCCGACTCCAAAGAGATTCCGCTACATTCAGGACCAGCCAATACCGTTTCTGCGATGGCAGAACCAGATTCTCTGGACATAGATGGCAAGAGCGCTTTGACATCGAAGGTGACAGCGACGGTGAAAGATGTTAATGGAAACATGGTTACTGATGAAGATGTTGCCATAGTGCTGGAGCCGAACATAGGTCAAATTAGTGAAGTCAACAACAACCATGATGGAACTTATACTGCCATCTACACATCCCCGATTTCTGTGAGCGCCGAAACAGTAGTTGTAACGGTCAAAGCAACGGCGACAAAAGCTAATGTTTCTGGCAGTGGAAAAATTAATTTAATAAACGCCATACCACCATCTGGTTCCATCTCCGGCATGGTAACGCTACCTGATGAAAAAACGCCTGTACCCAACGCCACCGTGAAAGCGACGGGGCCGGTTGAAAAGAGCGCAACTACTGGCGAGGATGGGAAATATAAAATTAATAATCTGAAGGCGGGAAGCTACAATGTGGATGTTTCCAAACCGGGATATACATCGGATAGTCAAAAGGGGGTCCAGGTTGAAAGTGACAAAGAAACATCCTCGATAGACTTCCAGATAGAACCGTATGTCGTTATAGATTCGCCTGCGCCAATTCAGAAAGTAAAGGTTGGTGCAACGGCAGGATACATTATCACGGTGAAATGGATAAACGGCTTTGACAGTCCTGTGACTTTAGAAGCCAGAGAACTGCCGAAAGGTGTTGAGAAAGCAGAATTTAGCCCCCAAGTAGTGAAGCCCATAGTTGCGGAAAGAACGCCGCATTCTCAGTTGACCATCAAAACTTCTGATAGAATTCTGGAAGGTATTCCAGAAGATGAGTATGATTTCAAATTCGTAGTAAGAGGTTCGAGTGAAGGGCTATACTGGGAAACTCCATTTAATCTGTTGACCTTGCAGATGGAGAAGTGGGATAGTTACATCACGGTTTCGGCTGACCCACAGGAGGTACAGTACGATGATAAATCGATCAAAATTTCGGGTGACATCACACTCACAGGGTATGATGACAAAGACCGCGTCAACTTACCCGTCATCTTAACTTTCGCCCCGCCGGAAGGCGATACTATACAGGAGTCCACCAATGCAGGGGAAACGGATAGACACTATGGCTATCAGTTCAATCCTGTCGAATGGATTCAAAAGGGAAAGGTCAAACCTGAACAAATGATAGGAAAATGGCAGGTTCAGGCGGAATGGTCTGGAGATGATAAATATAAAGCCGCCAGGAGCGCGGAAGCTAAATCGTTTGAAGTTAAAAAGGGAACCAGCCGCATAACCTGGTGGGACGAAACCATAAAGAAATTTGTAGACAACTCGATTACTATTGTTGCCAATCTTGGTGATTCTATACAATTAACAGGTAGCCTTGACAAACCCTCCTTGAGCGGACAAGACATTGAGATAACTATCACTAAACCCGACGAGCCAGCATCTCAGGAGACAGTGTCTACAGATGATTCTGGACAATTCAAATTTCCCCCCCAAGACAAGTTAATGTTAAATCAGGAGGGAATATGGGAAATAGAAGCTCATTGGCCAGAAAATGTTCTCTATAATGGCACTACGAGCAAAATATTTAAGGCGCAAGTCGCAAAAGGCTTAGGTTTAGCTATTATTATTCAGGGTAGCCATTTGAATGGCGGTATCGATAAGAATTTTGACGGCAACGCAAATTATGCGTATGAAAAGCTTCGAGACTGTTTAACTCTCGGCGAAAATGTCTACTACCTCCGTCCCAGTTTGAAGAAAGCCGGCTACATGTCAGCGGATATCATCATCAATAAAGTAACATCGTTGGAAGCGATGGAATTAGCTATCACAAGTTGGGCTGCGGGGAAAGAAGATCCGAATATCAAAGCAACTCCATATACCCCTCTGTACATTTACATGGTTGGTCATAACAGTAGTGATGAGCGGGAGGGCGCGCGGTTTATGCTGAATTCCAAAGAGACTCTCACTCCGAGAATTCTAAATGATTGGCTGGGACAACTTTCAAAAGAGACAGGAGTTTCTGATATCACTATCGTCATCGAGGCGTCTCACTCAGGCGCATGGATTAAACCCTTAGCGGCAGAGGGGCGGACGATTATCACCAGCCAGGACGCCGAAAAAACTGTACGCGTTGATTATTCTATCTCCTTTTCGATTAACTTCTTTGCAGGAATTAATGACTACTATGGTAACATCAAAGAAGCTTTCGTCAGTGCAAAAGATGGAATAGAGCAAATTTATCCAGACCAGAATCCACAACTGGAAGCGGATGATGAACTCAACGAACATAATTCTGACAGTGATTATATAGCCGTCAAAGACAAATATATCGGTAAAGGCTTTACGTGTGCTGAAACCACACCTGAGTTGATTGCAATATCACCACCGCAAAAGCTACTCGAAGGACAACCAGCAGAGAACCTGTGGGTTGAAGTTGGTGCGCGTAGACCCGCGGTGAAGGTTTGGGGACTCATCTACCCACCGTGCAAGCTTCCAGACCCTTTGCCGACGATATCGTTCTTTGAATCCGACGACGTAGATGGGATAGGGAAATGGGAGTGGACGGCTGACAATTTCTTCAGTGAAGAAGGACTTTACACCATCGCAGTGTTTGCCGAAGACGCAGACGGAAATGTGTCTATGCCCATAATAACCCACATCGATACCACCCCGTGGGACATCAACCATGACAAGGTAGTCGATATCTCTGACCTCGTATCAGTTGCCAGACAATTCGGAGAATCACCACCTGAGAAGGCAGACACTGAGAAAACTGACCCTGATGCGAATGGAGATGGTGTAGTGGATATCAGTGATTTAGTTCTGGTAGGAAAACATTTCGGAGAAGAATACTGCGTCGAAGAGAAAGCGGCGCCGCAAATTGTCTCCTCGCCCAAAGCAAAAATCTGGCTACAGGTAAAGCCAAATCACGACGGAAACGGTTTCGCGCAAGCGGAGGTTTTGATTGATAGCCCGGTTGACGTGTATGGCTTCCAGTTCGATTTGAGTTTCCATCCGGATGAGATAGAAGTTATGAGCGTTTCCGAGGGCGGGTATCTTGGAGGCGTACTTGAAGGCACCTTCT
>DTYX01000684.1 GCA_012961655.1 Candidatus Poribacteria bacterium | reverse complement strand
TAGTGATTTGGTGTTTATGAAATAATCCCACAGTTTGCTTCCGCTCCAACGATTATGTGGCTGTCCAGTGGCATTTGAAAGTATGTAACTGCCCATGATAAAATACAGCGGCAGCATATAAGCCAAAAGTCCCACAATCCGCTTCGGTCTGCGGTAAAAGGAGGTGATGGATAACAGGGTTAATGAAAGTATCAACAGGATGTAAGTGGCAATGTGGCAGAAATATATCAAGATGGCTAACAGATTGAGAATTGCTATCTTGTTCAGGTTAATCTCCTCTTTGTATTTCATAAAGTAGCCCAATGCGAAAAAGAATAAAGGCACAGAAAGGGAATAGTTGTAAAATCCCATGTGCAGCAGATAGTGATAGCTGAACAAAAATCCGAGAAAACCGTATATATTTTTCCCCTTCTTTACTGCATCGAGAAGATAAAAAAGTGACAACGGGAGCAAGCCGATGATAATGCTCAACAAGATCTTTTCCGCTACCAGAGGTGGCAAGATATACATAAGCGCCGCCATGAAAGGATGCGAAAACCAGTTCGGGAAAAGTGTGAGGTTGAGTTTATAATATTCTCTAATAAGAGTTGCTTGTTCCTGATGTAATGTCTTCAAGACATACGAATTATGGATATGGCTCGGACCGTCTTGCGATGGGAAATATTTAAAAATCCAGATGGGTAGGAGATGTAAAACGATTAGCGAAATAATCAGAATTTTTTTCCGTGGGCTCCCCGGAGTATCGAAATCTGTTTCCCGTAGAGTAGCGAGACTTGTCTCGCGCTTATTCCACAGTCCGAACAACTTTTTGATGCCTTTCATTGTAAACCCTTTATTCTCCCCCATACAAAGGTCAGCCCCTCTAGTGTTCCTGTCATCTCACCACCGATGGAGGCGGCAACCATTCTCGATGTCGGACTTTTGTCAATGTTCGTGTCAAAGAGAAGAGAATGGGAACCACTTCTCGCATTATCCTTAGTTACTTTTAGCAAGTCTGTGGCTACAGTCCACTTGAGTTTCCCTGTTTTAAATTCACCTCCCAGAAGCGGAGATGCTATAATTAGCGTCCTTTTCATAACATGTTCCTCCCTCATTCACAATTTTTAAGAATATAGCATACCACTTCCCCCTTGTCAAGCAAATAAAAATCGGTGTCAAAAAAGCTGTAAAAACCCATGCTCTTCTGCTACAATAATTTTATTAAGTACACGAGTTTTTCACTTAGGCGTTTCCAACTTTTAAACTATTCCAATTTCAAAATCGAAGATTTCTATGATAACTGAAAAAGTCGTATAATTCATTGCATAACATATAAGGAGGAATCTATACCGATGGCAACAACGAAAGCTAATATCAACATCGCATTAACTGAACAGATAGCAACGATTAACCCCAACATTTACGGTCACTTCGCCGAACACTTGGGTCGCTGTATTTATGAAGGCATCTGGGTTGGCGAGGATTCCGCCATTCCCAATACGGATGGAATTCGGGATGATGTGGTCGCGGCGTTGAAACGCATCAAGCCGCCCGTCGTCCGTTGGCCTGGAGGGTGTTTTGCGGACGATTATCACTGGGAGGACGGCGTTGGTCCGCGCGCTCAACGTCCCAAACGGATTAATGCTCACTGGGGACAGGTGATTGAGCCGAATGAATTTGGCACGCATGAGTTCATCGAATTCTGCCGGCGTATCGGCGCAGAACCGTATATCTGCGGCAACGTCGGGAGTGGTTCTCCCAGGGAACTGCGCGATTGGGTGGAATACTGCAATTTTCCAGGCGACAGCACCTTAGCTCTCCAGCGTGCAAACAACGGAGCGGTTCACGAAGTAACCGCTGAGCGAAGCGAATATAAAGAGCCATTCCGCGTCAAATATTGGGGGGTCGGCAATGAGAACTGGGGATGCGGCGGCAACTTCGAGCCAGAGGATTACGCCGCAGAGTATCGACGCTTTGCCACCTTCCTATTCGATTTTGCCGATGCGCCGCTATACCTTATTGCTTGTGGGCCATCAGGCAACAATCATGACTGGACACACAAGTTTTTCCAAAAACTGCGCGGTTTTCGGAAAATCCACGGCTATGCCGCTCATTACTACTGTGGCACTGCCGGCACTGCAACGGAATACACAAATGACCAATGGTATGAACTGTTGCACCGTTCTTCGCTAATGGAAAAGCTTGTCATCGAACAGCGTGAGATTATGGACGAATACGACCCAGAACGCAAAATCGGTCTCCTCGTGGACGAGTGGGGAACCTGGCATCCGCCAACGCCCGGACGTGAACCGCGTTTTCTGTGGCAGCAGAACACCCTCCGCGACGCATTGGTCGCAGCGTTAACGTTAGACATATTCAATCGTCATGCCGACAAAGTGGTCATGGGTAATATCGCTCAAACCATCAATGTGCTTCAGGCGATGCTCTTAACGGAAGGCGACAAGATGCTCACTACACCGACCTTTCACGTCTACGAGATGTATGCGCAACATCAAGGCGGGCAGTCGTTAAAAGTGTCGTTCGATGTCGATGACATAACCTTTTCGGTAGGCGATGAGGAACGCCAATTTGGGGGGTTGAATGGCTCCGCTTCCTTGAGCGATAAGACCTTATGTCTCACCGTCGTGAATCCACACGTGGAAAATCCAATTGAAACGGCCATTCATCTACGTGAGGGAGAAGCAAAGGAGACAAAGGCTTGGGCGCTCACGAACGATGATATCCATGCTCACAACACCTTCGATGAGCCTCAGCAGGTGACTCCATACACCGAATCACTTTCGGTGACGGGGAAAACTTTCCAATACAGATTTCCACCTGCTTCGGTCACAAAGCTGCTAATCCAGTTGAGGTAAGGATATCGGAATTTGGTGTAATGTAAACACGTCTCTGATAAATACTTCCTCACATGCGTAAAACGTAATGCGTAATACGTAAAGGGTTGTTTCATCCCCAAATTTTCCTCCATTTTAACGATTTGCGTTTTACAGTACCAAATAAAAGAGAGGAGAGATAGCGATGATAGATGCAGTATGTATAGCACATCGTGGCGCGTCGGGTAGAGGACACGCTCCGGAGAATACCTTGCGGAGATTACACTTTCGGAAATAAAAAAAGCTGACGCTGGCTCATGGTTCGACCCCAGGTTTGCGGGGGAAACTATACCAACCTTGAGGGATTTGCTACGCCTGACAAAAGGAACGGTCATTACCGTGATAGAGATTAAGCAGGAGAACATCGCCGATAAAGTTATCAAGGACATCGAAGATGCTGATGCGGTGGGGGAAGTTGTCCTCATATCCTTTCATGCCAGCGCTTTAAGAGATGCGCAAGCAATCAACCCTCGCATCCCAAGAGCATTTCTAATCGGTGGTGTAGAGCCTTTAAGCGAACTTTCGCCCATACTGGATTTGATTCACAGTAGCGCCGAAGTCGGAGCGGGCACGCTTAATCTGTCCGCCAAGATTATTAGCCCTCGGCTTGTGAAAGAATCGCGACGGAGAGGTATTGGCGTCTGGGCGTGGACCGTGGACGATGAAACGGAAATAAAGAGACTGTTGGAAATGGGGGTGACTGGCATCACGTCAAACTATCCTGAAAGAGTGTGCTCAGTTTTGCGGACATAAGTTCCAATTAAGTTTTTTGACTTTACTATTATCTGAAATCAAACCTTAGAACATAACATCTCAATC
Organism: Candidatus Poribacteria bacterium; assembly: GCA_012961655.1. Lineage (GTDB taxonomy): Bacteria > Poribacteria > WGA-4E > DTYX01 > DTYX01 > DTYX01. Next base: position 144 of record DTYX01000684.1, on the reverse strand, counting down.
CTCCATGTCGATTGAACATAAACTTCGCATCCAATGGCGACAATCCACGATGGAATTTGTGTCCCTTCGCTTTAAATATCTGACTCGATTTTTCAATTAGAAAACCGCGCTGGTCGGGCGAATTGCCACGGATACACCCGAATT
>DTYX01000683.1 GCA_012961655.1 Candidatus Poribacteria bacterium | reverse complement strand
GTCCGGCATTTGGGAATTCAGTTTCCCGAATTCTTGCGAATTCGGCTACATCCCACTATTTTTCCGCGTGGGGAATTTGTAATAAACTATCGAAAGTGTGGTATAATCCTATAAAATATGTTATAATTATTCTCACAAGCTGAATTTGTGAGGTGTTTTTATTGAAAGCCGTAGCACGGCTGATACCGTGTAGTGGTGTTTTGTGGCAACCAGTGAAGGTATGTTTCTAATTGTTAATATTTTATCGAACGATTTTTAATATTCTTTCACAAAATATGCATATAACATTTGTTGTCTGATATCAGAAGAGACTAAAACAGGTTGACTTCAGAAGGATAAACTGCCTTTAATGTATCAACCATAGGAGGAGGAGCATACAATGCAAGAAAACACCGTGGACTATTGCCTGAACACAAGTACCATCCGCAATTGCGGTTTAAACATTCAAGAAAAGATCCAGGTAGCTGCCCAGGCGGGTTATCAGGGGATTGAATTGTGGATTTCTGAAATAGATGACTATCTGAAGACTGGAGGCAACCTGTCCGAACTTAAAGCGACCCTTGACCAGAATGGTATCGGAGCACCGAATCTTATCGCTTTCTTCCAGTGGGCCAATCCCGAGTCGGAACGCCGGACAAAAGCATTAGAAGAAGCGAGGAGTATCTTTGAGATGGCCCTGAAGCTCGATTGTACCTGTGTAGCTGCGCCACCCGCTGGCATTACGGAGATGCCAGATTTACCGTTGGAGGATATCGCCGGGTACTACAAAGATTTGCTGAAAGCAACCCAAGATACGGGGGTAAAACCATTACTCGAATTTTGGGGTCACTCGAAGATTCTTGGTTCGTTGGCAGAAGCGATGCAGATGCTCAAACTGATTGATGACCCCGAAGTTTTGCTCCTTGCAGATGTCTTCCACATGGCGAAGACGGAGGGTAGCTTTGAGCTTCTCGGTGAACTCAAGGGAACGCAAATCGGCCTCTTTCATGTCAATGATTACCCGGATACCCCCGATATTCGACAATTAACGGATGCACAGCGCGTGTACCCTGGGGACGGAGTTGCACCACTGCGTCAGATTTTCGATACGCTGAAGCGGATTGGCTACTCGGGTATGTTCTCTTTGGAGCTTTTCAACAAGGAGTATGAAGAAGCCGGCGCCGAGCAAGTAGCTCGGACAGGGCTTGAGAAAATGAAGCAGGTGGTCGAAGCCTCGTCAAGTTCATAGTTCTCGGATTAGCAGAGAAAAGATAAAAAAGATGAATAGAATTTCAAAACAATAGATTATGGGGTGATTGATATGAAAGTAACTAAGGTAGAGATTATTCACAACAAGCAACCTATACCACTTCCAGAGCCATGGTTGTCAGCTTGGAACGCGCCAGGCGGCAAGCCGGTGACATCCTTAGGGTTCTCATTCTACAAGGTCTACACAGACGAAGGCATAGTTGGTATAGGGCCACACACTGGAGCTTCCGCCTCATTTTTAGAAGGATTTGACCCTTTCAATGTCGGAACGTTCTGGAATACACACATGGGCGGAAAACGTTCGGGGAATTCAGGAAAGGGCGCTGCTGGACTGGAAATCGCTCTCTGGGATATCATCGGAAAAGCGGCTGGACAGCCCGTCTACAAGCTTCTGGGAGCATGTCGAGATAAGATCTTAGTGTACGCCGCAACCAGCAGGCTCCTCGAAAAGGAGCAGCATGTCAGACAGGTAATGGACATAATGAACGAGGGCTTCAAGGCGGTCAAACTGAGACTTCATAGGCCTAACCCTTGGGATGATCTGGCAGTTGTTGAAGCCGTCCGAGACGTTGTTGGCGATGAAATGACCATCCTTGTGGATGCAAATCAGAACAACCCATCCATCGGCTACAACTTCTGGCCAAGGAGGACGGCGCTCAAGATGGCAAGGGAACTTGATAATCTCAACGTTTACTATCTGGAAGAACCTCTGCCCCGAAAAGATGTAGAAGGACTCGCCGAGATAGCAGCCACAGTTGATATGTTCATAGCTGGTGGAGAACACTCACCTACTATTTATGATTTCAAAGAACATCTTCTCAGAGGCGCTTATGACATAGTTCAACCGGATGTGATTCTAGGAGGGAATATGGGAATCACAGGCGTCAGAAAAGTTGCGGAAATAGCCGACTACTTCGAAAGGTCGATAATTCCTCATGTTTGCTCCGGTGGTAACTTCTCAATAGGTTTAGCAGCGACTCTCCAGGCTATGGCGACAGTCTCAAACTGCCCACTGGTCGAGTATCCCTATGACCCTCCAATTCTGACAACTGACACCATGCAGACTATTGTCAAAGAACCGATACTGATTGACAAAGACGGGTTCGTGAAGGTCCCGGATAAGCCGGGGATAGGTATCGAGATAGACGAGGAAAAGCTATCCGAAAAAGTGGTTGTCACCTAAGTTTTATAGGGAAATCCCAAAAGCACTTCACTTTTTATCACAAGGTTGGAAGAACAATCTGTCCGAATATGTCTCTAAAATGTGGGCAAGTCACATTAATAAGCGCACTTCAAAAGACACCTCGTTTGTGAACGAGTGCAGCGCGACGAAAACAGATTTCCTCAATTCTACCTTCTCGTAGTTTCATGACATGTGTAATAGCTTCAGGCATTTCGTCAAAGTGGTGAGTAATATAAATTAGACTGACAGGCGTCCGAGAACAAAGACCGTCAATAAGATTGATTATTGCCGCGCGATGACTACCATCCAGTCCTTGACAAGGTTCGTCGAGGAGAAGCAAGACGGGATTTTTTACCAAAGCGCGTGCCAAAAGAACCATGCGCTGTTCACCGCGCGAGATTTCACCGAAGCGTCTCTCGGCAAATTCCAAAATTCCGAGTGTCCTCATCCATCGCTCCGCCGCACTTGCTTGCTCTGCTGAAGGTTTACGATGCAGTCCCATAGTGGCAAAGAAGCCTGAACAGACAACTTCGTGACAATTGGTGTGCCAGGGGTAATAGATTTGTATTTCAGGAGAGAGCCATCCTATTTTCCGCTTAACATCCCAAATGCTTTCTCCGGAGCCTCGTTTTCTCCCAAAGATGGATATTTCATTGGCATACACTTGTGGATTATCAGCATAGATTAAGCTCAGCAGTGTGCTCTTGCCGGCGCCATTAGGACCGATAATCGCCCAATTCTCACCTTCCCGCATTCTCCAGTTAATGTCTTGCAGGATATTAACGCCACCATAGGACACTGACGTATCTTTCATTTCAATTAGGATTGAATTTTTTTTGGCAGCGTCCTGAACTTGAAACGTGCCATCTTTGTTGTCATCTTGCTTGGCGGCGAAAATTTCTTGAGCAAACGTGCCGCGTAAGATATTCTCCCTTGTACCTTGAGCAACAATCTGATTGTCATCCATACAGAGAACATGAGTAATACCTGGTGGAATCTCCTCTAACCGTGATGTAACGAGTATTATCCGTAAGCTATCTCTTTGGAGCAGATTATCGATGACATGCCTCAAAGCACTGCGAGATTGATTATCCAATCCACAAAACGGGTCATCAAAGATTAAGATTTTTGGAGACTGTAATAAAGCCCGAGCAATAAGCACCTTACGCGCCTCGCCATCAGACAGATGCAATATCTTCCGATTGAGTAAATAATTAATCTTGAGCAGATCGAGCGCCTTTTGCTTTTTCTCCTTGCTCTTCTCCGACAAGAAGTCTGATACTGTTTTTGAACCTTTTCCCTCCATGCTATGCCAACGCGCTTGGTGATATCGAGCTTGCTTGTGCATTAGCTTTCTGTGAACGTCAGGAGAAATTTTCACGATTTCATTGTGATAAAAAAATGAGCGTGGACGATTATCTTGACTGTCTGAACCTCCAAAAAAGTAGAGAATTTGTCCATCAACGATATGAACATCGCGACAGAGGGCGCTTACGATGGTTGATTTTCCTGAACCATTCTTCCCTATTATCGCCCAGTGCTGGTCGGACTTGATTTCCCAGGAAATATGCTCAAAGAGTCGTTTTCCGTCTATTTGTAATGTAATGTCATCTAATTTGACAAGGGGATAACTTGGTTTGTTGGTATAATTCACCGATTTTACCTCTACTGTACTGTGAAATAAATCTTGGTTGGTTACTAAACAAACGT
>DTYX01000682.1 GCA_012961655.1 Candidatus Poribacteria bacterium | reverse complement strand
GTTTGAATAGTTCCAGTACGAGCATCGTGGGTTTCAAAAACTACAATTTCTCCTGGATTAATATTCAACACAGGTGGATGTTTTTTATCCAGAGAATAAACAAGGTTTTCACGAGTAATATGGTGCATTGGTACCTCCTTAGAGCCGCTGATTACCAGCGCGGTCAGTAGCCGCTGATTTGCCGACCGCGCTGATGCGGCTATATTATTTCCAGCGCCGCCAATTGAGATTTGACATAAGCGACGCCTTTCGCCTGCAAATCCTCACCAGGATATCTAAGCTTGCCCAGATGTTCGGGATTGACAATTCCATTGTAACCTGCATTTTGCAAAGCGGCAAAGATACGAGGAAAGTCGAGTCTGCCTTCTCCCAGAAATACCTCTTGGGCGGCGGGCCATCGGGCATCATGGTCTCGAATCTGACAGAAATGAATTTTGCCGGCAAACTCTTCGATAAGAGCCGGCACATCTCCTCCGACGATATCCATGCCCGTACACAAGGTCACACCGTTACACGGGCTCGGAACCGCATTGACTAATCGACGCAGTTCCTCCGGTTTCCCCACCAAGAAAGGTCCGCCCCATCCATCGGCCATATAACTCCCAAAATCTTCAAGACGTATCCCTCGCGCGACCGCCTGTTCACGAAGTCCGTCTGGCAAACATCGGTGGAGGCTATGATTGCCGATGCCTATTCCACAACTTTCCGCGACTGGGATTAGTTCGCGGTAGATGTCGATTAGTCCTTCCCAGCAGGCTTCCTCTTGCCCATCATCTATCGGCTTGCCTAAGTCAAGGTAGTGTAGCACTGATGTAATGCCCACTTTATCCAAAATTTCGACCATCCTCAGCATTGCGTCAATGCAGCGACGGTCACGGTTCAATAAAATATCTGGATTCGTTGAGCCGCTTCGCCATTCTCTTGGAGGCCACTTCGCAAACCAATAACATGCGCTAGACACCTCGATTTCATTTTCCTCTAATCTACCTTTGAATTCCCTGAGACTGGCTGAATAAGGATATCCATTTTCCTGATATCCGGGAAGAGAAGCGCAGCCGATATAAACTCGCTCCACGCCTAGATGCTTGCAACGGTCGATGGTTGCTTGCACATCCCGATACGCAAGCATCGGGATTCCTACTTTCATTTGTCTCTCCTTTGGCAATTGCCAGAAACCCGTTTTCTCGGAGAAAACGGGTTTCTTAAGGTCTAAATCGGCTCATCGCCGACCTTTTGAATCCATCGCCTTGTCCACTCGACAGTTTCCAGCTCCAAATCACAGATGCAACTGGCTAAGAATATCATGCCGTCGATGCGACCGTCCTGAAGCCATTGCAGACTAATCTGGCACTGACGTTCCATCAAGGAGACGGACATCGGCTTTCGATTGCCGTAGTCCCACATATAACATCCGAGGACTTTGCGACAAAACGGAGCCAAACTTTCAACGCGCTCGAAGTTTTCTTCCAATTCGCTCAGCATCTCAGAACGCCAAGTCCAGAATGTGACCACGTCGCACTGCGCAAGGTGCTCATCGACGGGATGTGAAAGTTGATGGTCGTAAAGCACGACCCACAAGTCTAGTTTTCGGTCGCCGACCGTGAGGTTTCCCTGGATGTTTTTTAATTCATTCACGGTGTGGACTGCAATCTCTTCGCCGCCTCTGAAGAAGTCATCCATCATCACGCCGCAGATGTTCGGAAAGCGCTCTGCAAGGTTGCGAACCAATCCCACTTCCTGGCTTTGCGTTTGACCGCCAGCGCCGACGATGGACCAAACAACTCGCTTCAGCGGACTTAGCGCCAGCGCATATTGTTCAAAAGGCGGCGCTGGTTTATCATCATACCGCACCATGATAATGTTGGGAACACCGAGATAAAAAGCGCCCTCCGCCGGCGTCATACGCGAGGGCTTTGGCAACTCCCATCCGGTGTTATGACTGCCAGCTTCATGTCCCCAAATCCAAAATTTGTCTCTTACGTTGGACATATGTTTGCCTCCTCATCCTATAGAGCCGCAGGTTATCAGACCGCGCTGATTTTAGATACTGCTTCAAGCGGCTATAACATTTTCTCCTATACTCTATACTCTGCAACGAAATCCCAATCCAGTTCAAGCCCAAGCCCAGGCCGGTCGGTCATCTCGACTTCGCCTCCTTTGACTTCGAAAGCGGGTTTGTACATCTTCGACCAGATTTGGTAAGGTTCGGTCGCCGGGCATGCGGGAATCATAAGTCCATTTGGCACAGCGGCGAGGAAGTGGCAATTGATGTCGGGATATTGCGCGCCATGTGGGGCGATGTAGACGTGGTGCGCCCCAGCGACTGCCGCTATGCGCATCAACCCAGTATATCCGCCGCCTCCAAAGATGTCGGTCTGCACGACTTGCAGACCGCCTTCGGTGATTAGCCGCAAGACGCCGTAGAGTGTGCCTTCGCTTTCGCCGCCCGCCAAAAGCGCGTTGGTAACTTCTCTTACCATTCGCAGGTTACCAATTTCGTCGTCTTTGCGCGCTGGTTCCTCAAGCCAGTAGAGGTTATAAGGATTAAATTGGCGCGCCAATTCCACAGCCAGCGGGCCATCCCACATGCTGAAAGCGTCCAACATCAGCTTTTTGTCGGGGCCTAACGCCTCACGCGAAAGTCTAAGTTTCTCCAGCGCGAGGTCAGGTTCAGGAGTAGTCAGGTGAAACTTGACAGCGTTATATCCAAGGTCGGCGTGTTTTTTGACCAAAGCGGCTATCTCTTCGGGCGTCTGGTCAAAATACCCGATGCCGTCGGCATAGACTGGAACTCTATCTCTATATCCCCCCAAAAGACGCCAGACGGGTTCCCCGAGGAATTTGCCATACAAGTCCCAGAGCGCTACGTCAATAGCCCCGATTGTACCCATCGCCGACCGCCCAGGACCGCGGTATCGCCATGCAGTCTCGTACATCTGCTGCCAGAGCATAGTGATACGACGCGCGTCCGCGCCAATCAACAGTGGGGCAAACTCTTGCTCGATTAAGCCCCGATTCTCGGAATTGCTTCGCGAACTGGCGCTGCCTCCGCGTGATATGCCGACCAGACCATTATCCGCATGTACAAGAATGGTTGACCAATCCCGCGTCATCCCATTTTCAGGTGGTCCCCAAGGATGCTTCAGTGTTATTACCTCAACTTTTTCTATGCGCATACAATCCTCCGAAAGTATATTCTAGACTTCCGAAGTCTTCGGAAGTCTGTTAAACACTCGGCCTCTATCTATTCAACCAACGTTGAAGGAAGTCCCTCGACGCAACCGTTTCGTGAATGGTATTAAGCTCAATCGCCCACGTCTCACAGCCAATAGCTAAAGCCATCGGCATAAACTTCTGCCAGGGTAACATCCCCTTTCCCACCTCGCAATTCGTCTTCCCGTCGAAATCATTGAATTGGAATGAGCGGACGAAGGGCGTTACGATTGAGAGGTGGTCGATGAGTGTACCTTTACCTTCTCTGCAAAAAAGCGAACGGTAGGCATGGGAACAATCGAAGGTGAGCTTTAAACCAGGCACTTCCTTGATAGTGCGGACAAGTTCATGCGGGTCACCGTTAAAGGGGCCACTCGCGTTTTCCAGTAGAAGTTGAATGTCCAGCGCGATGGCTCTCTCGTTTATGAGCCGCAACGCCTCATAAGCTCGTTGTTTGTCCTCTTCGGTTTCGGCAGGTCCAGGATGTATCAAGAATACATCCCAGCCCATTCTGTGAGCCAAATCCCGTAAGCCCAGCGAATGCGCCAGGCGTCGGTTGCTTTTTGCAGTTCCCAGAACATTCTCTCGATGTTTTGCGACCGAAGTTCAGCGTCCGCAGAACTGAAATACTGGTTATGCGATGGACTGGTATGCCAACGAGTTTTCAAATCGTACTTTTTCAGCGTTTGCGCTAATTGTTCTTGACCTTCTTCATCTTCAGGCGGTGAAAAAAACATTTCAGGTATTTCGACGGCATCAAATCCGAGGGATTTTGCCGTTCCGAAAGCATCGCCTGTATCTAAAAATTCTTTGTTTAAATATGCTGCAATTTGAGTCATTGGTCTATTCTCCATTATATTTTAGACTTCCGAAGTCTCGGAGACTTCGGAAGTCTATACTTGTCTCTCAGTCTGCGACAGCAGCCACATCTGGCGCATAATAAGTCATCCATTGGTCAACGCGGGTTTTCAAAACATCAAGATACTCTGTGATACGTTGGCGAAGCAAGGAGTTAAGTTCAAATCCATCCAACAATTCTTTGCGTCGTTGTTGGGATTTTAAGAGATTAGATTCCAAGATAAGACGCGACGTTTCTTTTTCGTCTTGTATAAAACGAGCTGGTAACCCTCTTCTACTGATGGAACCATTTTGAGATGGTGTCATTTTATTTTCCCTCCGATAACGATGAAGTGAGAAAAGTGATTCGCGAGTAGAAAATTTTGTCACGGCAACGTAGCCATCAACTCCGAATGGATTTGATAGCAGTTGTCGGATTTTTGCCCTGTGCCGCGTGTGCAAATCTTCATCAATTGTCCCACTAACCTCCAATCCCCATTGGCGTTCATCATTACCAACCCAATAATCAAATCGGTCTCCCTCTTGCGCGGTGGAAAGCACACGCAAGCGAGCGTAGAGCGGAACCAAAACACAGGCAATTCCACATGCCGCGAATTCAGTTACAACTTTTGACTGGATAGGCAGCAGATCTAATGTGAGTGCTCTCTGTAAACACGAAAGACGTAAGATTCGCTGCCTTTCCCCGATTGAGCCGATGTCACATAGTCTAATAGACAGTCGCGCTTCGTTTTCATCTGGTGCCGTTGAAAGTAGTCGAACTTGAATTTCTCAAATATGGCGAGAAGCTTGGTCAATAGTATCATAAAGGCACTAGCGCAGATGAAAATGCTGTTTG
>DTYX01000681.1 GCA_012961655.1 Candidatus Poribacteria bacterium | reverse complement strand
CTGTTTTTTTCTTGCTCAAGTATGAGCCCGCCTCTTTACGCCCCAATTTAATCGAGCGAATCAACTCACCTTTTAGATTGTAGATACTAATGGTCACATCTCCAGGCTCAGCTAGTTGGTAGGGAATCCAGGTTTCAGGGTTAAATGGGTTGGGATAGTTTTGTCCAAGTTGGTATCTCAGAACGGATTTAGTCTCAGTATACGAATTTTCCAGTGCGGAATCATCGACCGCCCACGGCGCTTTGCGGTCAAAGCTGAATATTTTTAAATCGTATCCATCGGCGACGTATATCCATTTGCCGTTGACATCGAAGCCCCCCGCCCAACTGAGATTATCGAATTGCTCTATCAACTCCGGTGGGCTGAGAATCTCTAAACTCTTCCGCCCGAGCAGATAGGCATAACCTTTTGATACTTGAATATCCACAGTTTCGGCGTCGGTTAGGTAGACGCTGGCAAACTTGGGCTGTTGAGGATTGCTGATGTCAAAAATCTGCATTCCGCTGACGCTGTCTGCGACATAGGCGTAATTTCCCCAGACGTCAATTGCTTTGGCTATGCCGGCGGTATTGTAGTGTCCGATAACGTTTAATTTTTCCGGTTCGGTTATATCCAGGATGTATATCCCGCCGTCGAGCGCGGCGATGTAGGCGCGATTGCCGAGAACCCGTATTTTGTAAGCATAACCTTCAATCTGATGAACAGCGACAGTTTTGGGATTCTCGGGGCCGCTGATATCGACAACAGAGAGTTCATCGGCTGCGACATAGACGTAATTGCCAAAGGCCGCGACGCCCCAGGCGGGACTTGATGTCTGAATTTGCGCCACCGTCTCCTCCCTGTGCACTGGAGCGAAAGGAGGAGGGGGCGGTTCATTGAGATTGCGGCTGTCGATGACAAGCAATCCCGCTTCGCCAGCGGCGACGTAAGCGTAACCGTCATGCACACACACATCATAAGCGGAACTCGGAATTCGGAATTGGGTTTTGAGCGCGGCGGTTGCAGGGTCATTTACGTCCACGACCCGTAAACCGCCTTTGCCATCGGCGATATAAGCGTAACCTTCGTATACATCGACGGCGTAAGCAAATCCCGAAGCGTCGTATTGGTTGACCCATTGCGTTTGATTGGGCGTACTTATGTCGATGGTTTGCAATCCCCCGTATCCATCGGCGATGTAGGCGTAATCGCCCTGTACCGCTATATCAAACGCCTGCCCCGCGGTGTTCTGACGTCCCACGACGCGCGGCTTCCTGACGTCTGAAACATCCAGAATTGCCAATCCGCCCTGCAAATCCGCTGCGTAAACGTAGTGATTTTGCAACTGTAATGATACTATCTGTCCGGGAGTCTGAATATCCTCGGCAATAATTTTGGGAGCGTTGGGATTGCGTATATCGAGAATCGCAAAATCTCCATCGGCTAAATAAGCATAGCCATCGGATGTGATGATATCGTATCCCGCTATATCCGAAACACCGAGGAGTCGAGGCGATTGTCTATCGCTGATGTCGAGAATTTGAAAGCCATCTTCGCTATCAGCCAAATAGGCGTATTGTCCCGAAACGCGCAGGGCGAGGGTTTTGCCTTTCGGTTTATAACCGCCAACCAAACGGGGATTCTCCAAGTCGCTGATATCGAGAATTTGCAATCCGGCGTCGAGGTCGGCTATATAAGCGTAATCGCCGATGACCTGTATTTTATGGACATAAGTGAGCGCATCGCGATAGTTGGTCACAAACTGTGGGCTTTGGTGCTGTCGAACGTCGATAATCTGTAATCCCGCCTCTCCAGCCGCGACGTAAGCGTAGCCGTTCTGTACCGAGACCTCTTCAGTCGTCCCCGGCAGTGGGATTTCGCTTATGTGACGAGGTATGCCTGGATTAGAGGAGATATCAAAAATTTCTAAACCCCATTCACCGACAGCGTAAACATAGTCATCCTCTATGGAAAGACTAACGTAATTGCTTGAGAGATGCAGATTTCCTAAATAAATTGCCCCGTAGCCGAACTCGCAAGAGTTCGGGGAATCACCCAAATTCTGGCGAATTCGGCTGCCAACTGGTCGATTTAATGTCAGCGGCACATCATTTAAATTGCCACCCTGCATCGGTTTTCCTGCGTTCATCTCCACTACATCGGCTACAGCCTCATAACGGTAAGTTCCGCTCAGTGATGAACTGAAGATTAAAGTCAGTCGTTCATCGGCAAGCAAATCATGCGCGTGATAAACGCCATCATTCTCTGCATTCAGCTCAATTTCCGACACAGAAATCTCGCCCTGTTTCCCCATCCGAATTACCTGCGCGGTGAATATCCCTGGGCTGTCGCCGTCAAAAACGATGGACAACGTCGGCGGCGGATTTTCAAAAGCCTGTCCTTGAGCGAAGCGAAGGGTAACGTAAGTCGCCGCCCAATCATCAACAGTGCCACTGCGCCGGGCGGGATAATTGCGTTCGATTATCTGTGCATTCGGCTTAATCCTATACTTGGCCATCTTATCATTGTCATATCCGTAGAGTGAACTCAGCCGAGTATCGTTGATTAAATTCGCCACCGTCCAGTTGTTGAATACGTCTCGGAAGCGTACACTGTATCCGAGTTTCTTCAACGCAAAATTGATAGCGGCTATGCCTCTTCTATCCTGTGCCACAATCTCTTTGATGATTCGCTCGCCGCCATATTTTTCATACAGATATAGCAAAAAAAGAAAGCTAGCTCCGTAGCTGATGTCTTCGGAACTGGAAGAGACCAGCGATATAGACGGGTTATTGAAAAAATTTGCCACATAAATCCAATGGACATAATCGTAGATTTTCCATTCCGAGAAGGAGGCGATGCCTTCCTCAAGCCAGGTTTCATCTGAACTGCCGCCGTTCTGAAACCAATTCATCAGATGGGTGAATTCGTGCGCAATCGTCGAATGTAAGGCTTGTCTCTTTTGAGTCGGATAGTAGACATCGACATAGATAATTTCCTTGTGGTTGCTGTTGGGCGCATTCGGAATTTCGTCCTTCGGCGAGAAATATCCGCCATATCCAGCGCCCGAACCGTTGCCTTCGACATCGTGCAGAAGCAGGATAATCCTCGTATCCATATCTATCCCCGGCTTCCACTCCGCGCCTAAATGAGCGTGAACCTGTGGATATGTGCGGTTGTCAAAGGTATCGATAATATCATCCAAATCCGCCTCCGCCACCAAGTTTGACATCGCATTGTCGATAAAAACATAAGCATGCTTGCCAACCCTTTTGCAAGTCGCTCTTACCCTCCCAGCGGGGATGTGGGTGTACAATTCAAGTTGGTCGCCAACCTGCCATTGTGGAGCGGGGCGAATGTCTTTCATCTGAAAATCAGCGGCTATTTTCGGCGCGCGGGAGATATCCTCTGATTTTATCAGTTCAGGCGTCCCGCATTGCCAGTCAGAGTCGTCGGCAGATGCCGCTCCAGTTGGAAATATCTGCCAGGATAGGAAAATGAAAGAGAGAAAGAATAATTGTATTTGTAATTTTTTCACTTCGTCCCCTCTAACTTTGTCGCATTCGACGGTCTTTCCTGCACCACAGGAATGACATTGCTCACAATCGCCAAACCATCGATAACCTCCTCCTCTGTATACTGCAAAAGCAGATGACGCACCTGCTATACGGGCATCGGTTCTTGGTGTCGGAAAGGTATATGCGGCGCAAGGAATAAAGGAAATCACTCACGGCGGAAGGGGGAATGCCATCAAACTCGTCGATGATGATGGTAATCCGACGGTTTTTTAGATAGCCAGCGAGCTGCTCAAAGAAGCCTCTCATCGAAATATGGTCGGTTATTTTTGAGTTCTCCCAAAATTGGCACAAGGCGTCATTTTGAAAATTTCTTAAAATTTCCTTTTTTAGATCTTGGTGGAGATAGCCGTAGAAAGCGGAATTTGCATTTTTTCCTCACCTTTAATAAGGTTGAGCTAAAAAATCGACGAACGCTTCAACTTGTTGAGGGAATTCCCCTTAATCCCCCAAAAAAGTTCGAGCTTTCGGCTTTCCGAAAACTTTAGGTTAAGCTGTCCATTCTATCAAATGACATTTACTTTCTTCCTTAGAATTCATCAGGTAAGTTTTCATTTAGATATTGGTTGAGCACCATATACATCAGAGTCTTTCCATTGCTAATTCCTTTGAGTTTCGCTAGATAGTCGAACCCATCCATCATTAACTGATGCAAATTCATTGTGACAGTAAACCTTTTCGTCAATCGCTCATCTATCTCGGCCTTCTCGCGTGGCAAAGAATCCAACCATGTTTGTGTTTTTTCTGGTGACGAGAAGCCTGGCAGTTCAAAGTCAAAATCGTCGGGTGTGTCTTCTGCATTGTAAATTGTTTTTTTATGTGGTTCCGTCTTCGCCATTTTTACACCTCCCTCACGGAGAAAATACGTGCTATCCGCCCTTTCTTCAG
>DTYX01000680.1 GCA_012961655.1 Candidatus Poribacteria bacterium | reverse complement strand
CTCATCTTAACTATATGCGAGACATCCCCGATTTTGGAACCATTCTCTTCCAAAACCGGCTCATTGATGTCAGGGACGATATCCCTGATTACGGTGTGACCCTGCGCGTCGGTGAACTGGAAGAAGCGGAAGAGACAGATAAACTGGATTTCTACAATGCCAGGATGAATACCTCAAGTCTCCAGTTTATGTATACCGCAATACCAGGCTTGACTTTCGAAACCAAGTGGCTGGAAGCTATAACTTGGCAACATGAACCTGCTGAAGATTTGGCAATAATTCTGGATGACCCAGAAACAGAGGAACGCGATGAACGAGTCGATTTTATGGTTCCAATTGAGCAAGTTCGGGCGAGCGGCGGCAAAAGGGAAGCTCCATTCTATCCCGATTTCCAGTTGATTTTCAATCCTGATAACTGGGAGACCAGACGCTATGAAGATAAAAACATTCGGAACCGAATCTTCATCATTAAGGGGAGATATGAAATTGCACTCGGTGATATTCCATATTTCGATAAAATTGGTGAAGATTTAACCTTGACACCGATGGCGAAATATATCTGGGAGAGAGCCTTTGATCAAAGCGCGGAAGATTGGCCTGAGATAAAAGTAAGGATTGGGGATGAAACGGTAAAAAGAAGAATCCCATTGAATCCCAGACTCGTTGTTCCTACTGACAAAGAGAGTGAAGCCTACCTTCGCTTCAACAGAAGAAGCCGTGAGGATGTCCTTGGAGTTAGATTGGACTATCAGTTCACCCAGAGAATGGCTATACTTGCTGGTTTCCAATATCGTAAGTTCACCAACCGGGATAAATTATATAAACTGTACCTCGCTCAATTCCCCGAAGATGAACCGACATCCATCTTGTATAGGCCAGACCAACGCACAAGGATTTTTGAAATCCAAGCGATTAACCGTGGTGAATGGCTCGGCTTTAATATTGTTATTCTGGCTGGATATCGACGCCGTACAGATGTTTTGGCGCATCTGACCAGTAATACAACCTTTGTTAAAGCGATGATGGGATTCTAATTGAATTCGGAATTCGGAATTTTTTAATTCTGAATTCCGAATTTTTTTGATAAATCTGTCACAAAAATTTTTCATCAACGAAACTTTTTATCGAATCAGGTGTTTATAATACCGTTTCTCTTTACATAAACAACGGACGCACTTTGGCGAGGATAACAATATCCCCTATGGGAGATGCCTTAAATGGCAGTTCATTGGCCCCCGAAAGGGGGCTAATCGAATATATTTTAACGGAAAGGAAGGTGAAAAACCCTGGTTTTTATACGAGTTTTGCACTTAAACGACTGAAGTCGTTACTACAATACTCGTGTTTTTAAAAAGTATAAGAACAGTTAGAAACACTTAGAAAAAAGAACCAGGGAAAATAATGATTAGGAACATTGGCTTGACGATTATGATAGCAAGCTTATTGATAATGCCCATTCTTGTTTTTGCTCAGGAGGAAGCGGCAGAAGAAACAACGACCGAGACCCCGGCAACATTGGCTCCCACTGGTACCGGTATCATTAGAGGTACTATTGTCGATACAAGCCCCAACCGAAATCCAGTCGGTGGTGTTACAGTATCTTATGTAGGTTCTGGCGTTGACAACAGAGGCGAGGTTACCTCTGATGCAACAACTGGTGAGTATGAAATTACAGGTTTAAGGCCTGGTCAGTATGTTATGTCCGCATATAAGTCAGGATATGCGGATAGAACAGAACTTCCAGCTACGGTTGTAGCTGGTAATGATACTGTCATTGAAATTAAGATGCGGAAAAAGGACACCCCTATCACCTACTTCCAAAAGATGGGGATAGTTGGATGGCCTTTACTGCTTTGTTCCGTCCTGATGTTGACCTACATTATCGAACGCGTTTTTGCTCTTGTAAAAGCACGCTCAAGAATTGGAACAGAGCAATTTATGGCTCGGATAACTGAATCGCTACGAAATGACAATATTATGGAAGCTGTTTCAACTTGTGAAGAAGCCGGTGGGCCATTGGCAAATGTTCTAAAATCTGGCTTACTTAGATATAGTCAGGCGATGATAGAAGAGAGAGAGATTACTAAAGAGGAAATTCAAGAGTCAATTCAGGAAGCCGGACTTTTGGAGATTCCGCAACTTGAAAAAAATCTGCCTATAATTGGAACAATCGGTATGGTGTCGCCTCTACTCGGTTTGCTTGGTACTGTTACGGGTATGATTAGAGCGTTTACCACCATCGCTCTTGAAGGTACAGGTGACCCACAGCAATTGGCTGGTGGTATTTCTGAAGCATTATTGACGACAGCCGCTGGATTAACGATAGCAATTCCGTGCTTGGTCGCCTACGGTTTGTTCGATGCGCGTGTCAATAGTTACGTGGTGGAGATTGAGCAGGTTTCCAACGAAATGATAAATTCTCTGTTAATTGGTCGTCCAAGCGATAGTGAAGCTTAGTTCTATAGATAGTTTCGATTTGAGTGGAAATGATAAGGTCTACGCCGCTTTAAATGGTATAGACTTTATCATCCAATTAACAGTGTTCAGTAGTAATTTTATCTGGTTAGTTTGTATGCCTGAATTTACGCATTTGTAAATCTGGAGGTGAATAAGTAAGATGCAACGTGAAAGTGCAATGCGCGGCAGCCGTCGAAGAGAACAGCCAAGGATGAATATGGCGCCGTTGATTGATTGTGTGTTCCTTTTATTAATCTTTTTTATGGTTTCGACAACATTTGCTCCTTTACCGGGAATTCGAGTGAAATTGCCACCACCGGGAAGACCGTCTACTGAGAAACCGAAAGGGTTGATAATGCGAATCGCTAATCCCGAAGGCTCAGAAAAGTTTGGAACGATGGTTCTTAATGATGAAATCGTTGACGTACAGGACTTGATTTTTAAATTCCAGGCAGCGCCTGATGAAGCTAAAAATATGTTGGTTATTCAGTCTGAAAGAAATGTTCTCCATGAACAGATTGTTATCATCATGGACCTAGCCAAGCGCGCTGGTGTGGATAAAATTGGCTTTGCTATGGTCGCTAGAGGTCCTGGTGAATGATACACGGAGGGTATTATCATGATGTTTCAAAGAAAAAAGAGAGAGATGCCTGATATCCCAATGGCGCCGTTAATTGACTGCGTGTTCCTTTTGCTGATTTTCTTCATGGTGGCGACGGTAATGAGAGTAAATCCTCCTTTTAAAGTATTTCTTCCAGATTCTCAGGTAAGACAAGATTTTCCTAGAAAGAAATTTAATCTATATATTTCCGCGGCAGGACAAATTTCATTGGATGACCGAATTATGCCAACACTTGATGACTTGGAAGAGGTGTTAGCGATAAATGAGAATAAGATTGAAACTCTGATTATCAAAGCCGACAAGAATGCTAGGCATGGCATAGTTATTGATACTATGGAACGCGCTAAACGGCGGGCTATTGAGAATATTGCTATTGCGGTAAGAGAAGGCGAATATGCTGGAAGTATCTAGCTATTGTATGAAAAGTAAAGGGTTAGTAAAAAGGGGATTACCGATATCAGGTTATCCCCTTTTTATTTCGATTGAATTTTACTCACTCAAAAAGTTTTCCTCTATTCGTAAGTTGGCGCAAAAAATCCTCATTCAGTTCGATTCCCAATCCTGGTCCGTCTGGCAGGACGATATATCCTTCCTGAATCAGCGGTTTTTCGGTAATAGCGATTCTGTCCCAATTTGGGTCTGAAAGTCGATGCCACTCCAGCACGAGGAAATTTGGAACACTGGCGCAAACGTGACAAGATGCGATTGTGCCAAGCGGGCCGGAGACGTTATGCGGTGCGAGAGGGATGTAGTAGACCTCAGCGATATTGGCGATTTTCCTTCCTTCAGAGAGACCACCACATTTTGGTAGGTCTGGCATTATGATATCCACCGCTTGTTTTTCTAACAGGTCTCGAAATCCGTAGCGCAGATACAGATTTTCTCCCGCGCAGATGGGGGTTTGTGTGGATTGCTTGACTTGGAACATGGCATCCACATTTTCCGGTGGGACTGGTTCTTCCAGCCACATCAGATTGTACGGTTCTAAAGCACACGCAACTTTCACTCCGCTGTGCGTATCGTATCGTCCATGCATATCGACGGCGAGGTCAATATTGGGTCCGATGGTCTCTCGGGCAGATGCCACTTGGTCTACCATGCGCTGAAGTTCACCTGGTGTTATCGACCAATTCCAACGGTCTAATTTGTTTGGGTCACTTGCGTCGTCAATATCTATCTTTACAGCATTGAATCCCATCGACAAAACTTTCTCTGCTTTTTCCTCAGTCATGCGGCCGCAATCAGCGTACAGCCGAATTTTATCGCGGAATTTTCCTCCCAGCAGTCGATAGACAGGAATGTTAAGGGCTTTGCCTGCCAAATCCCAGAGGGCAATCTCGATACCAGTCAAAGCAGTAACGAAATTTCCCGCCAGCGCGCCATCGAAGATACGCGCTCGACGGGCCTTTTCAAATAAGCAGTCGATATTCAAAGGGTCTTCGCCAATGAACATGCTCTTTATCCCTTCGATGATATTGGCACAGCCCGCGCCGCCATGAACAGCCTCGCCCGTTCCTGTCAATCCTTCATCGGTGAACACCCTGATATAGAATCCACCCGCTTGTGCGGTTTTTATATCTGTTATCTTCATATA
Source organism: Candidatus Poribacteria bacterium (assembly GCA_012961655.1). Taxonomy (GTDB): domain Bacteria; phylum Poribacteria; class WGA-4E; order DTYX01; family DTYX01; genus DTYX01. The sequence goes on along the minus strand of DTYX01000680.1, from coordinate 1,463 downwards.
ATTGCTCCTTCAATTCGCCAGAAACCCTTTATTCGAGAAAACGGGTTTCTTACTAGTTTGCAGTGATAGCACTTACAGCCGATTCATAAACCTGGCGAATCGGCACATCATTGGCTTCTGCCAACTTTTTGCAATCTTCATATTCAGGAACTGCTTTAATCACTTCATCGCCAATTTTTCCCATTTTTATTCGAATATTGCCATATCGTGTCTTTGCCGTTATAAATTCGCGTTGCAGTTTTCTGCGTTCAACCTGATAGAATCTTACACCAAAGGTCGTAGTTTCAGCCATGATAAAATCGATAATCTTCTCCAAATTCCGCTTTTCCACAAGTACCTTTAACATGGTTGCGGGGCGATTTTTCTTCATAAAAATCGGTGTAAAGAAGACATCTAGCGCTCCCAAAGGAAATAATTTCTCCATGAGATAGCCATAGATTTCGGCGGACATGTCGTCGATATTTGTTTCGAGCGCAATTATTTTATCTTCATCATAACCTTTTTTTTTTCACCAATGATAATGCGCAAAAGATTCGGTTGTTCCTCCAAATCCCGGCTGCCAGCGCCGTAGCCGATTTTATCAATCGTCATCTGTGGCATCGCGCCGAATCCTTTCGCCAGTGTGGTGATAATCGCCGCGCCTGTGGGCGTGACAAGTTCCTTCCTTATCGACGTTTGGCGAACTGGCACTCCTAAAAGCAGCTCCAAAGTACCAGGCGCGGGCACAGGCATAACGCCATGCGAACATCTTATGAAGCCGCTACCCAGCGATATCGGCGATGCGTATACTTCATCGATATCCAGTAAATCAATCCCAATTACAGCTCCAACGATGTCCACGATGGAATCTACTGCGCTGACCTCGTGCAAATGTACGGTTTCTTTGGTTGCGTTATGTATTTTCGCTTCGGCGGTGGCAAGTCTATCGAAAATTTCTTTAGCGCTATTTTTAATCTTTTGGCTCAGACTGCTTTCGTCAATGAGTGCGAATATATCCTTGAGAAATCGGCTGGGTGGGTGGAGATGAGATAATTTATCGTGAGTATGCTCACTTCGTTCAGCCGTTACTTCATGAACCGCTCTATCATGCTCACCATTATGTTCATCGACACTATGTTCGTGGCACTTAAATTCGGGCTCCTCTAAAATTTTGACATTGGCTTTAGTACCCGTGATTCCATGTTTTGTGATTTTGGTAAAATTAAGGCTATACTCCTGAAGTTTTAACTTTGACAGTTCCGCTTTTAGCATGCCCTCGTCAAGCCCTGCGTCAATTAGCGCCCCTAAAATCATATCACCGCTGATGCCTGAAAAACAGTCAAAATATGCTATCTTCACTGACTATCCCCTTACCTTGAAATCTTACAAATTCCCCATGAGAAGAACATATGAGCCTAATACTTCGGCTTCCCAAATTCTTGCGAATTCGGCTACATCCCACTATTTTTCCGCGTGGAGAATTT
>DTYX01000679.1 GCA_012961655.1 Candidatus Poribacteria bacterium | reverse complement strand
TTTCAATATTAAACTTGCTCTTTTCTATCCCAGTGAATAACACACAAGTGTTCTGTAATACATGATGCGTAATACGTAATTTTTTCTTTTTTGGTTTACGCCTAATCTATGAATGATTATTCTTCCTCAATTGCACTCGGCCCGATAGGTGCAGTTCGCAGGGTGGCGTAATGTGTATTGAAAAGTGACATATCGCCGACCATCTTCATTTTGCACCACATACGCTTAGTCATCTCTATCAGTACTTCACGGTATTTCGGATTGTCAGCTAAGTTGATTCGTTCGTGTGGGTCATCGGCGAGGTTATATAACTCGTCTATGCCTCCTGGGCTGAATACGTATTTCCAATCGCCATGCCATACAATCCGTTGGGTATAGACGAAACGCTGCCCGAAAAACTCGGCATACGCATCACGCCAATCGTCCGGATCGGTTGTGCCTTCAAGGACTGGTCGTAGGCTCCTGCCTTGAGCATTTTCCAGTGCTTTCACACCGCAGATGTCCAGCAAAGTAGGGGCGAGGTCTACCAGACTTGTAAGTGTACTGTTATCCTCGCGTCCTTCTGCCATTTCCGGTGTGCGGATAATTAGCGGTACGTTGTAGACTTCTTCGTAAGGAGTTCCCACTCCTTTGGTAACCAAACCGTGTCCGCCTATCATGTCGCCGTGGTCGCTGGTGAAAACTATAATCGTATTATCGTATTGGTCAGTTTCCCTGAGAACGTCGATAATCCGACCGATTTCACTGTCTATGAAGGTGATAACCGCCCAGTAGGCCGCTGTTACCTGCCGCCAGTCGGCATCGGTGAGATTTCGCCAAATTGACCGCATTCGCCGGACGACTTCGGGCTTGTCGGATACATCATCATGCAGAGTCGGACTCGTCCGAATGCTATCCAAATCATACATATCGAAGAATTGTTTGGGCGGCACGTATGGGTCATGTGGCTCTGAGGTTGAGACGAAACAGCAGAAGGGCTGATTTTTATTATTGACGGCATGCTGTCGAATGAAGTCGATTCCTTCATCGAAAGCAGGATGGCTCAATCGGTCGCTGTCCTCACCGATACCTGCGAGAAGATAGTCTCGATAACCCTCTTTTGGCACAATGACTTGGCTGCCCTCAATTGGTCTGAGGCGCATGCCACCGCTTTTGTGGTTATATTCGTGCCAGCCGAAGTCTGCCAATTTATTGCTTTGCTCCACATGCCATTTGCCGAAGTAGCCATTTCGATAACCTGCGTCGGCCAGAAGATGCGAGAAATAGGTAAATCTATCAGCCGGCGCGTCAACCCATTCAGGTCGTTGCGTATGCGTGCAGTCCCATACGCCGTGAGTAGATGGAAACGTACTGGTCATAAGCGAAGCCCGCGCCGGCGAGCAGATTGCGTTGGTTGTATAACACCGTCCAAGGCGTATACCTTGTGAGGCAAGAGCATCGAGATTGGGCGTAAGACACTGGCTGCCTGGTGCCAGTGCTTGAGCGTTGGTGTGGTCAGTCATCAGAAATAGTATGTTTGGTCGATTATACATCATTCTTCCTTTCTATGGTTGTATTACGTCTGTTAATTCTTGTTCCGAATAGACTTTGGCACCCAGATGTCATTCACACTGATATCCAACACGGCGCACATCCGGTTCATGTCGTATACGCTATTGAGAGAGTGATGAACATCGCTTCCCAACCAGAAAAGCACGCCTTGTGATTTCAATGCTTGAACAACCGGTACGTATTTGTCAATGAACTCTGGCTGATTTAAGTTCTTGCTGTCCGAGCCCCAATTGATTTCCACACATACATCAAGCGCTGCCATCCTCTCAGCAAAATCATCCAATTTACCCGGCTCGATGATATTCAAGCCGCGCGGCGACGTCATTCCTTGTCGCTGTGACCAGAAGCTATGATTGAAGGGATGGAATAACACGCCCACTAACCCATTTTCGTGAGCAGTACAGCTAAGTTTTTCAGCCGACCGCAGGAGAAAATCACCCCATGGTTCGAATGATTCCGTCTTCGAGATGTGGCAACCGATGAAATCTAGTCCCTCTAAAAAATCTCCTCGCACCTCGGGAAAATCGCCATGATATACCTCAAGTCCCAACAACACCGTAATCTCTTCGCGTTTTGCTTGTTGTCTCACTTCGTTACAAAATGCCCGAAAACCTTTCAAACCATTGTCATACCAGCGCGGAAATCCTTTACGCGCTAAATAGCTCGCGTAATCTTCATCCGATTTTAGGTACAATTCATAGTGGTCTACTAATCCAAGCGCCGTACGTCCGTTGCGGATTAATCCATCCACCCATTCAGTCATCGAATATGGACGTTCAATCCCGGCATGGATGTGCAAATCAATGCTGTCGAAATTCATAAAATCTCTGAAATATATTGCTTAAATCTCCCTTTTGCGCTGTCCAATCTGACCGACATTTTAACAGTTTTCTACCTTCGTGTCAACATCAAAATTGAGAAAAGTTTTGTAACGCAAGTTTGAAACTTGCGCTAAACTTTCGTGAACCATACATTTTGTCAAGAAGAGATTCGCGTTTTCTCTCATGGGGAATTTCTATGGAGAAATTTGTAATAAGGAAAATAGATTGATGAAGACAGTATCAAAATTTTTATTGACCTGAAGAAGAAAATACGCTAAAATTGGTGCATGAAAGTAACTGCATCGAAGAACATCGCCCCATAAACTTTCGTGAACCTTAAAAACTACCTAATCGGAACAATGGAAGAGCTTTCATCCCTTCCTTCCTAATCTTTTGCCGTTTAAACGTATCTTTACCGCAAAAGAGTGATAACTGAAAAAGTCGTATTAATAGAATTTAAGGAGCTCTCATGAATATCTTAAATTTCATATTTAACACGGCAATGTGTATGTCCGTTTTTACGCAAGAAACAGTTATAGTCAGGCCAAAAGAGATAGATGATGTACTGATAAACCCGGGAATCGGCTTTATGACCTTTCAACGATTTAATGGCGACGCGTTAAATCCGGGCAAAAGCTGGACTGAAGGTTATCCGATTGTTTACCAGGAATTCGACGGCGACCTTGAAAATAAGAACCATCCGATGACTTCGATGGCGTATTTCAGAGTTTACTGGAAGTTCGTCGAACCGCAGATGGGGGAATATCAGTGGTGTTTGATAGATAAAGCCTTAGAGACATCTCGAGAACGGGGGCAGACTCTAATGCTGCGCATCGCTCCTTATGGGACAGGAGATGATAACGACGCGCCTGAATGGTATCGCGGGATGGTGGGAAAGGAGAGGCAGTTACCGGTCGAAAAGTGGCGGGTGGACCCCGAAGACCCTCGTTACGCGAAATATTTCGGACAGATGATAAGAAATTTAGGAGAACGCTATGATGGTCATCCGGACCTGGAAAGTGTAGATGCTGCAATTGTCGGCGCCTGGGGTGAAGGCGCCGGTTCTGAACTATTAACTCAGGAAACGAGAGAGGCTCTAGTTGACGCATACCTCGATTCCTTTAAGAATACGCCCCTTGTCATGCTTCTAACCGACCAAAAAACGAACAGCTATGCCCTTTCTAAAGCGGATGTTGGTTGGCGAGTCGATTGTCTCGGCGACATGGGCGGTTTTAACCCTAATTGGTCGCACATGCAGGATTATTATCCGCAGGCAATCATCAATTTCGGCGTGCGTGACGCATGGAAAAAAGCGCCAGTTACGATGGAAGTCTGCTGGGTTATGCAGCACTGGAAGGATATGGGCTGGGATATTGATTATATCATTGACCAATCCCTCAAATGGCATATCTCCTCTTTTAACGCCAAATCTTCAGCGGTACCTGATGAATGGTGGTCACAGGTCAACAGATGGCTGAAGCAGATGGGATATCGTTTTGTTCTGCGTAAATTTACCTATCCATCAGTGATAGTTCCAAATGGTCAATTGTCCTTTACTTCATGGTGGGAAAATAAAGGGGTTGCGCCATGTTATAAAAAATTTCCTTTAGCTCTCCGTCTCAAGAATGATAAACGAACTGAAATTTTAATCACCGCTGCGGATATCAGAACCTGGCTTCCGGGTGACAACCTTTATGATGACGCCGTTCAGCTCCCATCTGATATGCCCTTAGGAGAATATGATTTGCACCTTGCTTTTCTTGATGGCGTATTCAATAAACCGAAAATCAAACTTGCCATATCAGGCAAACAGCCTGATGGTTGGTATCATCTTGGGAAAATAAAAGTTCAGAATTGATTACTACATACAGAAAGGAGTCGGAGCATGACGACAAAACTTGGTAGCGGAGATTACGTTTATGAGGAACTGGCGGATTGGGCAAAGTTGCCCGAAGGCTGGAGTTTTAGAGAGGTTGCCGATGTCGTGGTAGATTTGCAAGACCGGGTATATGTCTTCAATCGAGGCGAGCATCCTATGATGGTCTTTGAACAGGACGGTAGTTTTGTCGCCGCCTGGGGAGAAGGTCTGTTTACCCGACCCCATGGTCTCACCCTAGGTCCCGATGAGATCCTCTACTGCGCCGATGACGATGGACACTGCATTCGGAAATGTACTCTAGATGGTCAACTATTGATGACCATAGGCACCCCAGGCGAACCAGCGCCGCGCCAAAGCGGCAAACCCTTTAATCGCCCCACCAAAGTGGCGTTCGACCCCAAAACAGGCGACCTCTACATATCCGATGGGTATGGCAACGCTAAGGTGCATAAATTCTCGGCTGATGGGAAGCATCTCTTCTCCTGGGGAGATTATGGCACAGACTCCGGGCAGTTCAACTTGGTGCATAGCATCTGCACTGACAGTGAAGGGAGAGTTTACATCGCAGACCGTGAAAATCACCGCGTGCAGATATTCGACGACCAGGGCGACTATTTAGACCAGTGGAACAACCTCCACCGCCCCTGTGGATTACACATCGAAGACGACCTCGTTTACATCGGTCAACTGCCCACCCATTTAGCCGTAAACGCTGACTATCCCAATCTTGGCGCCTGTGTCAGCATTCATGATATGACAAGCCATCGTCTGGCTAAGCTGGGTGATGTACGCCTCGGAGAGAAACCGGGGCAATTTACAGCGCCCCATGGTTTAGCCGTCGATTCGCACGGAGATATTTACGTTGGCGAGGTATCCTGGAGCGCCTACGGTCGAAATCTGGAGCCGCCAAGGACAGCGCGCTGTTTCCGCAAGTTGGTCAAGATTAACTGAAAGAGCATGCTTTTTCTTGATTTGAGCGGATATGCGTCGGTTTAGCGAAAGCGGAATCTGAACGATTTCATCATCACTTATGTCTTTTATGTCTTTCGAGGAGGGATAAATATTAATGAATAACGAATTTCAAGGTGTGTTTCCCGCCGTTATTACCCCGATGACACAAGAAGGGACGTTAAACGAAGAGGTTTTCCGGAAAGTCATCGAGTTTAACATCCAAGCTGGCGTGCATGGCTTCTGGGTAGCCGGAGGCACAGGGGAAAGCGTTTTGTTGGATGACGAAGAGAATAACAGAATAGCGGAGATTGTGGCAGACCAGAATCGAGGTAGGGTGAAAAACATTATGCATGTGGGCGCGCCGACAACGGCGCGGGCTGCTAAGATGGCTGAACACGCCGCTCGAGTGGGCGTCGAAGCTATTTGCTGCGTACCGCCCTTTTTCTACGGGCGAACGGACGATGAGATAGTCGAGCATTACAGAATCGTCGCCGCAGCGGCTGACCTACCTCTGTTCATCTATAACCTGCCACACGCCACAGGGGTTGAGATTACTCCTGCATTGATGCAGAAGATTCAGGACAGGGTCCCCCAATTGGCGGGATTGAAGCATTCCGCGCCGACATTCTCCAATGTACGCGCTTTCGCCAAAATGGGTCTGTCTTGCCTGATTGGAAACTGTAGATTGATGTTGCCAGCTCTGACGCTGGGCGCAATCGGTTGCGTTGATGGTCCGCTGAACATGGCGCCTGAATTGTGGATAGAGATTTGGAATGCCTATCAAGATGAGGATTTAAAACGCGCGGAAGCCGCTCAGGACAGAGCCTGGGAGATAGTTAATATAATTAGTTCCTGTGGCGGCGGGTTCCATGCCATTATCAAAGCAGCGCTCAGTGAGCGGCTTGGCATTGACTGTGGCTCCCCAAGACCTCCTGGCTCACCTCTGACTGCCGAACAACGGATGGCGTTGAGCAAGCGCGTTGAGGAACTTGGACTGACCAAAATAGGAGGAAAAAATGGCAAAATTAACTGAACAAGAGATGTTAGAAGAATTGAAAAACTTTGATACACCATCAATAACTAACGTCGTAGCTACCTATCCTGGCAATCCTCTCTGTCTTGGACTCTACAATCCCTGGACTGAGAACTGGTACACCGACCAATCCATCCGTTGTATGTTTCCCGAATTGGGTAGAACAGTTGGATATGCCGTAACGTGTGTATATGGATTGCCTGACCCAAACTACTCGGGGCTGTCCTTCATGGATGTGATTGACGCATTGGAAGCGGCGAAGCCATCGATTCTGGTTTTTCAGCAGAAATTTCCCAAAGAGATAGCCGGTAAGGTAGGACTGTCTGGTGGAAATATGACGTCCGCCATGAAAGCTGTGGGTTGTGTTGGCGCCATATCTAATGGTCCCTCAAGGGACATAGATGAAATACGTCCGATGAAATTTCAGTATATGCTGAGTGGTGTCACAGCAGGACACGGGGCAATGGCTATCCATGCGATAAATGTGCCAGTCACAGTGGCGGGTATGGATGTTTCGCCAGGTGAGATTATTCACATGGATGAAAATGGCGCTTGCAAGTTTCCAGCCGACAAACTTGAGGCTGTTCTTACCAATGCCCGAGCTCTGCAAAAAGAGGAAGAGACCCGGATTAATCTATTACGAAAGGCGAAAACAGCAGCGGAGGTCAGGGCAATCTTCGCTGGACGTTCATACGCCGCTGAAAAAGAGGAGAAAAAGAGCATATCCGATTGAATCCATACAAAAAACTATCGGACATTTTGTTACCCGTCGAACGACAAAGGATAACCCCTTCGGCCCTCATAAACATGACGGGGAAGAATTCTGGTATATCCTGAAGGGAAAAGCTAAAGTCCTTCTTGATGGCGAAGAAAGCATTGTAGAAGAAGGCGACTTAATCGTTCTGCCGCCCTTCAAGGAACATGGATTGACCTCTGAATCAGAAGTTTATTGGATCTGTTTTGGATGATAATTGGAAGGGAATTGTTGGTAAATGAAGAAAGCAAAAGTTATTGTGTTGAGAACCGCGGGCACAAATTGTGATTATGAGACAGTATACGCTTTTCAATCAACTGGCGCGGAAACAGATTTAGTTCACATCAATCAGTTGATTAACAGGAAGAAGCGATTGGATGACTATCATATTCTTGCATTGCCCGGAGGGTTTTCTTATGGAGATGACATCGCGGCGGGAAAACTTTTGGCTAACGAACTGAAGTACAAAATAAAAGACCAGCTTGAAGATTTCGTCGCCACCGGCAAATTGATTATCGGTATCTGCAATGGATTTCAAGTTTTAGTAAAAGCTGGATTGCTGCCGGGATTTAACGGGATAAGCGATATGCAGGAAGCGACACTATACTTGAATGATTCCGCGAAATTTGAATGCCGTTGGATTTACCTTCGGACACAGGATAGTTCATCCGTTTTCACGAATAATCTGAAATCGCGGATATATCTGCCTGTCGCCCATGCGGAGGGAAAATTTACCGCGGAGGAAAAGGTTCTGGACACTTTAGAAGAAAATCGACAGGTCGTCTTCCGTTACGTTGCTCCCAATGGCGAATTGGCAGAATATCCGTGGAATCCCAATGGCTCGGACAGGGATATCGCCGGAATTTGCGATTCTACTGGAAGAATCTTAGGAATGATGCCTCATCCCGAACGCTATCTGAACCGACTCAACCATCCCCGCTGGACGCGGGAGGAATTGCCCGAAGAGGGGGATGGCTTGGCAATCTTTCGCAACGGCATAGAATATGTTCGGGAAAATCTGATATAGTAAAGTTTCGTGTAGAGCGAAACGGCGTTTCGCTCTACATCTGTTCTTTACTCGCAAGCTATATCCAGTTTATCCGGCCCCCAGCAAGCCTTTTCGCCTTTTTTATAGCCTGGAGAGGTGATGCTGCCGGCGCTGGTGTTTAAACTCCATTCGATTATCGTCGTACTACCCTTATCGGCTTCAGTAAAGCTAATACTTGCCATGCCGCCTTCCACGGCGTAACGCACCACATTGCCAAAATACGGGCTGCCCGCTTCCTGGTTGGTAAAAGTGCGTTCGCGTTTTACCCCTCTTTCTACATTCCATTCGATTGCATAAGTGGGGTTAGCTTGCTCTGGTGTATCGCGGTTAAAAAATTGCCAGGAACCTGAACCGTTCTCCCTTGAAGTGACTCCAGTATACCATTCGAAGTTGTCCAGCGGTCTGAGGCTGCTAGTATTAGAAACTTTCATCGACCAGACGACCTGGTCGCCTTCTCTTTTACCGGTCAGATTTGCGGTGAACGTTTCTACTCCGATAGTTCTGGAATAACTCCAAAGCCATGAATCGTCGTCTTGTTTGACAGGGATTGCGCTTTTAGCAGCGGTGAAAACAGCCACGGGCACACTCAACCTTGCGACAACAATTGTATTAATCACTAAAGCGGTCGTTGCAGCCGCAGTAAAGTTTAACCTGCTGCCCGGAATACTCGGGAGTACAGGAGCTTCGAGCTTACCACCGCCAAACAGAGAAAGGTCAAGCGTCATTGAATCATCAGGCGGCAAGAGCGGCGCTTCGCCGTTACCATCGCCACTGATATCTTCACTACAACCAATAAAAAAGGTTAAAAGAAAAGTAAGCGTTAGTAAAATTATGATTGGTTTGTTTTGCGTAAGTCTATACATTATTCTTTTCCTTTCAGATTTTCGCAATTCTGCGTATGAGATTTATCTTCTTGCAAAGATTTTGTGTAAGAAGCCGATGCTGTTATAAAAAAGAAAATTTATCACAAAAGCCAAAAAATGTAACGCAGAAAGTAGAGAAGCGTTACAAGACTTCTCCACTTTTCTAAGTGATTGAACTCAGCTTACTGCAATTTCGATGGGTTTGCCAGTCTCCATAGACTCATTGGCTGCAAGAGTAACTTCCAGGGTTTTGAGTCCATCTGCATAAGATGATTGTACACGTGATGGGTCATTCTGTCGGATGGCTTGGATAAAAGCATCATCTTCAATGGCAAAGATATCCGGTTCGCCCTTAATTACTTCAGGTTTTTCCTGTCCAGCTCGCAGCAATTGTAACGAGTGTTCCCATCCTGTGAACAACGCTGTTGTTTGATTGGCGTATACGTTCAAGCTGACGCCGCCACCGTCTGCATTTGCTGAACAGGACGCCCAGAGATTTGCCACCGCGCCATTTGCAAAATGCAGATTTACCACGCTTGCATCTTCGATGGTATAATTCTCAGGCGCGCCTTTATTAAGTCCCTTTGCGGCGAAAGCGTGTACACCCACAACATCGCCGCAGAGGAAACGAACGATGTCCACTGTATGAGTGACTTGCTCATGAAATTGTCCGCCGCTCTTGTCCTTTACAACCCACCAACTCCAGATACCTCCTCCGCTGGGTCCTGGGCGCGGCGTACCGCCTATCCAACCACCCAGAACAAGGATGGCTGGGTCGTCCACAAGCAGTTCGCGGACGGTTTGAATGCTTTTGCGGTAACGGTTCATATAGCCAGTAGAAGTAAGCAGATGCTTTTCCGCAACAGCAGCCGCTATCTCCTTAGCTTGGTTCAGATATAGATTAATCGGCTTTTCCACTAAGAACGGAACTCCATGCTCAACTGCCAAAAACTCTGAACCATGCGCGAAAGGCGGCAGACAGAAATACGCTCCATCTAACTCAACCGAGTCAAACATCACTTTCGCATCGCCAAAAGTTTTTGCATCTTGGCGACACAGAGGCGCGCCGCTACCGTATTTCTCAGCAACTTCTTTTGCTCTCGATAGATTAATATCGCAAAACGCAACTAACGACACATCAGGATGCTTTGCTAATCCAGTCAAATGTGATTCGGCAATACCGCCGCAACCTACAAATCCAATTTTTGTTTTTTCGGACACTGTAACAAACTCCTTTTTCTGTGATGAATACATTTTCGGTGAAGCCTATTTTATCAAAACCAGATAATGCTGTCAATCAAAAACCCGTTCTCTCCGAGAAAACGGGTTTCTGTGTTTTACACACACAG
>DTYX01000678.1 GCA_012961655.1 Candidatus Poribacteria bacterium | reverse complement strand
TACTGGCAATTTCACAAATCCCCCCTACGCCCCCCTTTATGAAAGGGGGGAACTTGCCTTTACGAAAGCCATCTTGCCATTGAAACAGAAGTGGCGGCGCGGAGGCACGCCGCTACAACGAATTTTTTCATGGGGAATTTCTTTTTACAGATTTGTAACGCAAGTTTTAAACTTGCGCTACATCCTTTAGATAGAAGCTAGCGTGACATCTCAGTTTTTTAATTTTTTCTCATCGGGAATTTCTAAAAATCAAAAAAGATTGTTGCAACGTCATAACTTTGTGTGGTATCATATTGTCAGAACGAATGAAGTAAAAGAGGGAATTTTATGGAAAAAGAGGTTGCACGAAAAATAGTTGCTATCTTAAATATCTTGAAGGATTCCGACAAGCCGATTGGCGCTCGTATAATTGCCAATGAACTGAAAGGGTTCGGAATTGAACTAACAGAAAGAGCAGTTCGCTATCATCTGCGGATGATGGATGAAAGAAAGCTCACGGAACGCATTGGTAGAAAGGGTAGAATTATAACTCCTAAAGGAATAAAAGAGGCAAACGACGCTTTAGTCTCGGATAAAGTCGGCATGGTTATCAACAAAGTTGACACTTTGTCCTACAGAACAACTTTTAATATTGAAACTAAAAGGGGCGATGTTGTCCTGAATATCTCTTTTATTCCCAAAGAACAGTTTGATACAGCCTTGGAAGTAATGAAAGATGTTTTCACTGCTAATATTTGTGTCACGGATTTGGTCGCTAAAGTTGAAGAGGGGAAATATTTAAGTGGAATAGTTGTTCCTGAGGGTAAGGTCGGATTTGGGACTGTTTGTGCAGTGACAATCAACGGCATTCTGCTTAATCATTGCATTCCGGTGTACTCTAAATTCGGCGGCATTCTGCAGGTCGATAGCTCTGACCCACAACGTTTTACAGAAATCATCAGTTATGATGGCACATCTTTAGACCCGGCGGAGATATTCATAAAGAGTAGAATGACCGATGTTCTAAGCGCTGCGAGCGGGGAACAGGGGAAAATTCTGGCTGGATTCAGGGAATTTCCGGCAATATGTTTGGACAAGGTGCAGATGATTCTGGATAACCTTGAGAAGATTGGAATAGGCGGAGTTATCACCCTTGGTAAACCCAGTCAGCCCGTCCTTGAAATCCCAGTGAGCGCTGGATGCGTAGGGATGGTAGTGCTTGGCGGATTGAATCCCATCGCCGCGCTGGAGGAAACGGGCATAGAGACTGAAAATATGGCAATGTCTACTATGATGGCATACTCTGAACTCATGAAACTCACTTAAGTTCGAAAAATAGATTTGTGGCGCAGATTTCCCAATCTGCGTTCATGACAAACCTGCCCCACATGGCAGGTTGGGAAACCTACCCCACGAAAAAATATTTTCGAAATGCGTCCCTAAGTTTTAATTATTACGACTACAATTTACGACATTCGGAGAACACCCATGAATTTTCAAAACCCCGAATGTAAATCAAATTTTGATATGCCCATAAGTTCGCTGAATGATTATCAAATTATTCTTTGCATCCAAAATCTTTTCGGCCAAGCGGGAGCTACGGAGAAGATTGAAGCATTATTTGCAGAATTTTACCAACGCCATATCGTTTCTGTTATGGCATTAATTTGCCAGAGATTGGGACAGAGCGTAATTCCCGACCAAAATGCAGAGGATATCGCTCAAGAAGCGTTTCAGGGCTTATGGAAACAGATTAAAGCCGGACGGCGGATTGTAAATCCCAGCGCATATCTGCGGCAAATTGTGGCTAACTGTATATCGGACGCCTACGAAAAGCGATTCCACTATCGTCAACTAAACCCTAATCTGTCCAGACGTGAGATTCAACAGAAACTCAGAGAAAAAGACAGCAGCCTTCGGCATATTGAGGAAACTCCTTTTGAAACAGGTGGCGCTGATGAATACTTCGGCCGTCGCACAACTGGAGAGAATATCGAAGCAGCTTTCCAACAATATCAAGATGATATTGAATCACAAATTGTACACAGCGAATTCCGGGAGATATGCTATCAAGCGATTGAAGCTTTGCCCCATGAACATTGGAAGAGCGTTGTCCGACTTCATAAATTGGAGGGCTGGACATATTCTGAAATAGCTGAAGCGTTGGGATGGGATTTGGAAAAAGTCAAAGGCTATGGTAAACGAGGAACCAAAGTTTTTATATCGGAAATTCGTAAGAGATATAAGTAATTTTACGTTTGGAGTGATAATCTATGGAGTTATCGGAACTATTTGATGAATTTGTTGAGGAATATAATCAGGATAAGGACCCAAGGGTCGAGGATTATTTGTGCCGATGTTCTTCTAATGAAAAGAAATTCCAGAATTTAATCGATGTCTTCTTTATGGCAAGGCATAATTTGCCAAGCGGTTTTCGCCACCAATCATGGCAACTATTTTCAGAGTCATTTTTTTCGGACGAAATGAATTCCTTAAAGCAATTGGAGCCCATGGCTTTGGGAGATGCGTTGATTTATCTTAGCCGTAAATTTGAGATGCCGCGGAGAAGCGTTGTCAAGGCATTGATGAAGAGATTGCGTCTGGATACGAAGAATCAAGCGAAAGTGGAAAGATTTCACTGGCAATATCACCGCTTAGAAAACAACTTTATCAATCCCAAACAGGTGTCGCGTCGGCTTTTAGAAGTAGCGGCTGCGGTATTTCAAATCCCCGTATCGTATCTTGAAGATGCGCAACAGCGCTCGGATTATCTGGCAACAGCGCCATCGACGGAAATGAAGATTGCCGCGAGGGTTGCCGAAACGAGAGGGATATACCGTGAGCGTTCACCTCAACCGCAAGCCGATGACCAATTTGAAGAGATTGACCAACTCTTCATGGAGGTGAAGGATAATGTCGAGTAAACCGCCTCGTTATAAAAGATATGCCGAAACAACCCTCGCGGAATATTTCAAACTTTCCAGTGCCGCGGAACTTTCGCCCGCTCATCTGCCGATTCCAGTGAAAGATATTGCCGATTCTCATTATCGCATCTATGTCGGAAAGAGTCATTCTCTCGCAGAGAAACTTCCAGATTCAGTCCAAGAGAGGTGGATGAATGGGGCGCTTTCGGGGCTTCTGCTGGTGGGCCTGAAGGTGAAAGAGATTTGGGTGTCAGCGGCGGAAGCAGAACGTAGTCAAGGCAGAGAGCGATTTACCATTGCGCATGAACTGGGGCATTTCTTGATGCACACTGATGAACCAACTTCAGCCTCTATGATATCCCACTTTCCTAAAAGGGGATTAGGGGGATTTTTCGCCTGTCAGGAGAAGGATATTCACAGCGCAACATCGAGGCAAAAAAAGTGGGGCAAAGAGGCTGAAGCAAATCGCTTCGCCGCTGAGTTGTTGATGCCTGGACAACTGGTCAAAAAGCTGTTCGCTTCACTCACCGACCTATCTGCCGCGCCGGCGCAGACAAGCGCCTTAGGTTTACGGGAGTATCAGTGGAAAGCTTGCATCACCAAAATGGCGAATGTATTCAATGTTTCCTCTGAAGCGATGGGAATACGACTCACGCAGCTTGGACTTCTGTCAGTTTTGTAACCGTTCCTCTCCGTATAGACGCCACGCAACCTCAAGCGCTGTGATAAGGAAACTTGAAATTATCTGAATTTATCTATTCATACGGCGGCAGTGTTTCAGATTTGTTGATTCTAAAATTTTAACGCAAGGGCGCTACG
>DTYX01000677.1 GCA_012961655.1 Candidatus Poribacteria bacterium | reverse complement strand
AGACCGCGCTGATTATTAAATGTAAAATTTCTTAGGATTTACAAAATGAACGAATTGACAAAAATTTTAGATATCATAAAACGCCCCTTCAAGCTAGAGGTCAAAGGCGGTTGCCAGGACCAATCCGTCGTCGATGGACTCGAAAACTATGTTTCATTGTGGAGCGATAAAGGGCGCGCTTGTTCTCTGAACATTTCGGAAACGAGGATTTTAAGCGAATTAAACAGACTTTTTGAAAATTACTCACATCTTTCACCTATCGAACGGCTTAATCGAATTCAAGATGCGACAGGGCTTATAGATTCTTTTAACGAAGATGTACAGGTTGAAAATCCCGATTTTATCGGGGAAGATTTACCGCTTTTTATTTCCCAGAGTCGGAATTCGGAATTCGGAGTATTGCCTAAGGTAGATGTAGTTAGTGATGGAGAAGTGTCAGATGACCCTGATTTATCGAGACTGAAATTTCTTAGGACTTCAGTTCAGTACGTTCGCGGCATTGGCCCAAGGCGCGCGTCCATACTGCGAGAAGTGGGCGTTGAGACGCTGGGTGATTTGCTCGAATATTATCCTCGTGACTACTTGGATAGGCGGAATTTCAAGCAGATTTATCAAGTCGGTCGTTCTGGCAGTTACGAGACAATTCAGGGCAAAGTTGTCAATATAGTGGATTTTCTCCCAAAACGTAGAGGGGCGCCGAAAGTTTGTAAATTCATGGTCTATGATGAAACAGCCGTCGCCGCGCTCGTTGCCTTCGGCAAACGCGGGGGCTATATGCAAACTCTTTTGAAAATTGGCGCCGAATTGGTCGTAAGTGGAAAATTCAAACGAAGTTACAACGAAATTCAGACGACCGATTTTGAATATGAAATACTTTCCAGCGAAGATGTCGAACTTATTCATACGGGCAGGATTGTGCCGAAATATCCGCTGACGGCGAAGTTGACTCAGCGCGGCATCCGCAACTGGCTCAAGACCGCTCTGGATGAATACGGCGATAGTATTCCAGAAGTTCTGCCGTTGGAGATTCGACAGCGGCAGAATCTCATGGATAGACCCACAGCGGTGAAACAGATTCACTTTCCCGATTCGCACCAGCGAGCACAAGCAGCGCGCACGCGTCTCGCTTATGATGAATTATTCTTTCTCGAATTGGGACTAGCCTTGCGCAAAAAACTTTGGGAACTTCAGGGACAAGGCATCACTTTCAAAACCACTAGTGACCTGCTTGAGAAATTTCTTCTCTTTTTGCCTTTTGAATTGACCAACGCTCAAAAACGGGTGTTCGATGAACTGAAAGCTGACATGGCAAGCGCGCGTCCGATGAATCGACTGTTGCAAGGGGACGTCGGTTCTGGCAAAACAGTAGTGGCGGCGATGGCATTGACGATAACCATTGACAACGGCTATCAAGGCGCGTTTATGGCGCCGACAGAAATCTTGGCAGAACAACACTACTATACGCTTAACAGTTTGCTCTCACCTTTGAATCTCAATATCATTCTTTTAAAAGGCGACATGCCCAAGAGAGAGAAAGATGAAGCGCGCAAATCCATCAGAAATGGCGATGCGCATATCGCAGTGGGCACTCACGCCTTGATTCAAGAGGGCGTTGAATTCAAAAATCTCGGCTTTGTCATCATAGATGAACAACACCGATTTGGCGTAATACAACGGAAAACGCTCCGGAGCAAAGGCGTGATGCCGGACGTTCTGGTGATGACTGCCACGCCCATTCCGCGCACTTTAGCGCTCACAGTTTACGGCGATTTGAATGTTTCGACCATCGACGAACTCCCCCCCGGACGAAGAAAAGTTGATACCCGTTGGGTGCCTGAGGACAAACGCCAGGAGATGTATGAATTCATCGAAGAATTGGTCGAAAAAGGACGACAGGCGTATCTCGTCTATCCACTGGTCGAAGAATCCGAAAAATTAGAGGATATCAAAGCGGCGACTGAGATGGCGGAACATTTTCAAAACGATATCTTTCCGCATCTGAAGGTCGGACTGATACATGGGCGGATGAGGTCAGTTGAAAAACAGGACATCATGCAAAGTTTCAAAAACGGAGAGATTCATATTCTCGTCTCGACTACCGTCATCGAAGTAGGCATCGACGTACCCAACGCCTCCATCATGCTGATAGAACATGCTGAACGATTCGGACTTGCACAACTGCACCAACTGCGTGGTCGCGTCGGCAGAAGCAGCCACAAATCCCACTGCCTCTTAATTGCCGACCCTAAAAATGAGGAAGCGCTCCGACGGGTTAAAGTAATGGTACGAACCAACGATGGCTTCAAAATCGCAGAGGAGGATTTGCTAATCCGCGGGCCTGGAGAATTTTTTGGCACACGCCAAGCGGGTATGCCCGACCTGAAGGTTGCCGACATCGAAAAAGATACGCAACTGCTGGAACGAGCACGAGCCGAAGCATTTGAGCTGATGGAATCTGACCCCGCCCTCGAAGACCCAAAACACCAGATTTTGAAAGCAGTGCTGAAAACGAAATGGCAGGAGAATTTCGACATGGCGTCGATTGGATGATTTGATGAATGGCTTATTAAAGTACGATTCTCTGGGCCATTTGAGGAGAAAGATCTTGACGCATTAAAATGAAATTTAACCACGAAGGAAAAACTTTCCTTTGTGTTCTTGGTGTCTTTGT
>DTYX01000676.1 GCA_012961655.1 Candidatus Poribacteria bacterium | reverse complement strand
GGAATCCCCCCTAACCCCCCTTTAGCAGAGGGGGGAACTGCGATTGACAAATATGGCGGGATATTGATGCTCTCTTCAATTTCAGACCCAAAAACTTTTAACAGTGTTGTCGCTAAGGAGACCTCTTCCACTTTAATCACAGGTTTTATGTTTGAGGGATTAGTGGAAACAGATGGGGTTACAACAGAGGTAAAACCCGCCTTGGCTGAGTCATGGGAGGTCGCTGAGGATAAGGTCACCTGGACGTTTCATCTGAGGAAAGATGTGGTCTGGTTTGATGGCGAACCGTTTACCGCGGATGATGTCGTATTTACCTTCAACGATTTATATTACAACCCCACGATTCCGACCAGCGCGCGCGATATTCTGACTATCGATGGTGAGCCGATAAAAGTGGAAAAAGTTGATAAATATACCGTCAAATTTATCACCCCCAAACCCTTTGCGCCGATGCTTCGTTCCATTGGCATGGCAATTCTCCCGAAACACATTCTGGAGAGCAAGGTCGTAAAAGTTGACCCAAGCACAGTCAAAGAAGGCAAAATGCCTAACCAGACGTTTAATTATACCTGGGGGGTTGATACGCCTCCGGCGGAAATCATAGGCACTGGGCCATATAAGATGAAGGAATACAAGCCCAGTCAGTATGTTGTCTTGGCGCGCAATCCGAACTACTGGAAAAGGGACGCGGAAGGCAATCAGCTGCCCTATATTGAGCAGATTCGGATTGTAATTGTCCCCAATCAAGATGTGCAACTATTGAAGTTTCAAGCGGGTGAGATAGATGGACTTGGGATTCGCGGACAGGATTATCCTCTGCTCAAACCGAAAGAGAGATCTGGAAATTTCACATTGTACAACGCCGGCCCCGCCTTTGGCACGAACTTCATCATCTTTAACCAGAACCCCGGCAAAGACCAGCAGGGAAAGCCGTATATAAATCCTGTCAAACTAAGCTGGTTCACCGATCTGAATTTCCGCAAAGCCGTCGCGCATGCCATTGATAAGGAAACAATAATTGCTAACGTGATGAATGGCTTGGGATACCCTCAACACGCGGCGATGTCGCCGGCGGCGAAACTATTTTATAATCCGGATGTCCCCAAATACGAATACGATTTGGATAAAGCGGCGGAAATCCTTGAGAAAGCGGGTTATAAAGATAGAGATGGCGATGGATTCGTAGAAGATAAAAACGGTAACACCGTGGAGTTTGATATCATCACGAACAGCGGAAACACAGAGCGCGAAAATATCGGCTTGATTATTCAGGAAGATCTAAAGGAGATTGGCATTAAAGCGCACTTTTCGCCCATCGATTTCAACGCTCTTGTCACCCGTCTGACCTCCACATTCGATTGGGACGCGGTCATCATTGGGCTTACCGGCGGCGTCGAACCGCACAACGGCAAAAACGTCTGGGAATCAAGCGGACAATTGCACGTATGGTATCCGCGGCAGGAGGAACCGGCAACGGAATGGGAAGCGGAAATTGACCGAATCTTTAATGAAGGCGCACAGGAACTCAATCAAGAAGCGCGTATAGCGATGTATTTCCGCTGGCAGGAGATTGTCGCGGAACAACTACCGGTCATCTATACAGTGCTCCCCGCGAGTCTAATGGCAATTCGCAATAAGTTTGGCAATCTCAACCCAACTGCTTACGGCGGCTGGCTGCACAACCTTGAAGAGATTTATGTGAAGTGAAACGTGATGCTTATCAAATATATCTTCAATCGGATTTTGTACACTATTCCATTGGTCTTTGGGATTACGCTAATCTCTTTTTTTATTTTACAGCTTGCGCCGGGAAACTACTTTACTCAACTCAAGCTGAATCCTCAAATTAGCGAGGATACTATTGCGCAGATGGAACGAGAATTCGGCTTGGATAAACCCTGGTACTTCCAGTATTTCTATTGGATGCGAGAGATATTAGTCCCAGTTGTCAAGCATGCCGGCGTAATTCCCTACGTTACGCCGAAATTGAATTTCGGCCACTCTTTCACTTATCATGTACCCATCACAACTCTGATTAAAGAACGGCTGTTCAACACTTTTATTCTGTCATTGAGCGCGATGTTGTTTACCTGGTTCATTGCCGTTCCCATCGGTATCTATTCGGCGGTACATCAGTATTCATGGGCTGATAAAATCTTTTCCGTTTTGGCTTTCTTTGGTATGTCCGTTCCCAACTTTTTCCTGGCGTTTCTGTTATTATATATCGCCTCTGTAACTGGTTGGTTTCCCATCGGCGGGATGGTGAGCGGAAATTATGATACGTTAAGTTTGCTTGGTAAAATCTGGGATAGGTTTCATCATTTACTCATTCCGACATTCGTTCTGGGCACCAGCGGCATGGCTGGATTAGTCCGCTTAATGCGCGCAAACATGCTCGACGACCTGCGCTCTGAATATGTAACTACCGCCAGAGCGAAAGGTTTGTCGGAAAGAGTGGTTATTTACAAACACGCCCTGCGAAACGCCATTAATCCGTTCATCACGTTATTCGGTTACCAGCTTTCTGGGTTGTTTTCCGGCGCGGCTTTGACGGAGATTATCGTGTCCTGGCCAGGTTTGGGACAACTGATGTTAGAAGCGGTGCGAAGTCAAGACCTCTATTTGGTCATGGGTAGCCTATTGATGGGGGCATTTATGCTAATTGCGGGGAATCTGCTGGCGGATATCTTATTGGCTGTATCAGACCCAAGGATTAGGCATGAGTAGAGAGGATATTTCAACGTGGACGGGATATTCCTACTGGCACGCTCCGTGCCATCATCAAACAAGCTGGTATAAGTGTCAAAGAATTTAATCGGCTTTGAGGAAAAATGAAATTCGACGCAATCACACGATTATTCAAACCGACGAAAGCTAAAGATATAGATGATGTCGAAGTAAAATCCGCTTCGCAGTTAGCTATATCTATGCGACGACTAAGGCGACACACGCTCGCTAGAATCAGCGTTATCATTCTTGGGATTATGTACTTCTCCGCAATCTTTGCGGATTTTATTTCACCTTATCCTTATGACATGCAGAACAAGAGGAAATCTTATCATCCGCCCACTCCAATTCATTTTTTTTCGCCGGAAGGCTTCAGCTTGCGCCCATTCGTCTACGAATACAAAATTGAGATAGATAAAGAGACCTATGCTCGACGATATGTGCCAAACAAAGAAAAAAAACATCATATCTATCTCTTCACAAAAGGCGGCAAACATAAGCTATTGGGATTTATTTCCACTGATAGGCATCTTTTTGGGCTTAAAAGCAAAAGGGCGCGCATCTATCTTTTGGGAAGCGATATCCATGGGCGGGACATCTTCTCGCGTATTCTCTACGGCGGGCGAGTATCTCTTTCCATCGGTCTAGTCGGCGTTGCGATTACCTTTACCATCGGGCTTATCATGGGCGGAATCTCAGGGTATTTCGGCGGCATCGTAGACAATATCATGATGCGTCTGAGCGAAATGATTATGATGATTCCCGGTTTTTATCTTTTGCTAGCGTTGCGAGCTGCTTTTCCGCTTTCCATGTCATCAGTTGAAGTCTTTTTAATGATTATTGTTATCTTGAGTTTCATCAGTTGGGCGGGATTGGCAAGGGTGATTCGGGGATTGGTGCTTTCCATTCGACAACGGGAATACGTTCAAAGCGCCCTGGCGTTAGGCGCCGGTAACTTGCGGGTCATCGCCCTACACATCCTACCCAATACATTTTCGTATGCGATAGTTTCCGCCTCATTGAGTATCCCTGGATATATTCTCGGAGAATCTGGATTGAGTTTATTAGGATTGGGTATCCGTGAACCTCAAGCCAGTTGGGGCAATATGTTGAATACAGCCATCAACGCAAGCGCCGTGAGACAATATCCATGGATTCTGATTCCCGGATTTGTAATTTTTATCGCGATTATGGCGTTCAACTTCTTAGGAGATGGATTGCGCGATGCTTTCGA
This sequence comes from Candidatus Poribacteria bacterium, assembly GCA_012961655.1. Classification (GTDB taxonomy): domain Bacteria; phylum Poribacteria; class WGA-4E; order DTYX01; family DTYX01; genus DTYX01. Next base: position 426 of record DTYX01000676.1, on the reverse strand, counting down.
CCCTCACGGTTTGGTTCAATAGGGGCAAAAGAGAAAACGGCAAGAGGGCAAGGTTGAATGTGTTAATCGGCCCAAGTAGAGAAGAATAGCGTTATGAGTAACATGAGTTGAAACATAGTGTCATTTCCTCCCTTTTTGTCAAAAAATTGTAGTTCAAGATTCCATCTTGGCATGTCAGCAAACAATACTGGACACTTTAATCTGAACTTGATTTGATGCCATGGGCACACAACCGTAAGTCGCAGGTGTCGGTGATTTCCCGAAGGGGTGAAGCGATCTTTTCACAGTTGTGTGCCCTCGGGTCAACAAAGGCCTGCCTTCGAGCAAAGCAAAAGGTTATTCAGTTACCGAGAGCCTTGCCTGACACCACCCGCCACCAAGAAAAGTGGAAAGTGACAATGAAGAAACAAGGGGGCTGCCGCTTTC
>DTYX01000675.1 GCA_012961655.1 Candidatus Poribacteria bacterium | reverse complement strand
TCCATCAACAAGTTTGTAACACCACTTTATCGGAAACCAGAGTATTGTTAGTCTCTTCTATCCCCTCCTGGGTGATAATCCTCCCTGCTCTGCCGCGAGACTTGGTAATACCTCTCTCGTCCATTATACGCAGATGATAGCGCACTGCTCGTTCGGTAAGGTCAAACCGTTGTTCTTTAAGACGGCGTGAAATGATTCGAGAGCCTAACGGTTCTGGTGAATCTTTCAAAATGTTCAAAATCGCCACTATTTTTCGTTCTACATCTCTGTCTTTTTCCATACTAATTCCGAATTCTCCTTAAAACTCCTGTCCTAAACCGAAGTGGAATCGTGTTTCAAAAAGTTCTGTTAGATTAGTCTGTCTGGCGACATCAAAGTTTAAATCAAAGAAACCGAGTTTCAATCGCAATCCTATCCCAATGGAATTTTTGATGTCCACCAATTCTATCTTATTACCCGTTCTCCTTAATGCCCGATATCGGTTTTCAGGGCTAAAGTCCCGCCTTGACCATACCGTCCCAAAATCGGTGAATAGAATGCCTCTGATTCCGACAATAGACCAGGCAAAAGGCCAGCCGAACCTAAGTTCATCTATGAAGGGAATCCTGAGTTCCATATTTAGCAAGCCCACTCTCGTTCCGGAGAGTTCTGCGTAACTATAACCGCGCAGTGTGTCGATGCCGCCGATATAAAAAACAGCATTGTCATCACCAAAACTTCCGCCCAAAAGCATCCGTGTTGCCAAGGCGGTGCGCTTGCCCAAGCGGAAATATCTGCGAGAGTCCAGTATCACATTGGTCATTTGCAGAGCGCTGCCGAGTGCTGGAAATGAGCGCTCTAAATCAAGTATATAACGCGTTCCAGTATATGGTCCAAATTGATTCCACATAGTTGTGTCTTTAATATAGGAGATTTCTGAGGAAACGATAGTGCCTCTTGAAGAATCTAATGCAGTATCATACTTGAAATCGAAGGGCGTAGAATAGATGAGGGCTTGTAGCTCAATTCGGCGATATCGGTCGAGCGGATAAGTAAGGAAACCTATCAATCCAGTATTGCGTTGTGCAATAAGGTAGCGGCGGTCAATGCTAATGTAGTATTCATGGTAGTTGAAAAAAGCGGCGCCGTAGTCGGTGCGACGAGCAAGATATACATAGGATGTTATAAAATCAGGCGTGAGGAAACCCGATTGATTCGCCACTACACTCAAACCAAAACGGTGATTGCCCATCATATCGCTGGCGATAAGTTGTGTTGTGTTGCGCAGCAATCCATCAGCGGAATATCGAAAGTCGGTGAAGATGGCATCCAAAACCAAACTCGTCGAATACTTTTTGCGTCCGAGAAGTCTTTGCTTATCATCATCCTGCGTGCCTGCTATCGCTACCGATTCCTTATTTAATGGCGGCATATCTATCTTTTCGTTTACGGCTTTGTTCATATCCATGACGAATATATCTTGCTTGCCATTATCATAAGCTGAAAAAAGAATTTTACTTTTGTCGGCTGATAAGCTGGGATTAAAACAGCCCGTCATAATATCCGTCAAACGTGTAAAGTTATTCCCATCTTCGTCCATAATGTAGATGTCATAGATACCATTTAGGTCAGAACAGAAGGTAATCTGCGCGCCATCACGCGACCACGATGGACTGACGGCGTTCTGCTGTCCATAAGTCAGTTGAATTTCGGTTTTACTCTCCAAATCGATTATGAATAGTTTATATTTCCCTTCCCGTTCAGATGAATAAACAATCTTATCAAGGACAGGATGCCAGTTTGGATGGTTGTCGTCAAACGGGTCATCAGTCAATTGTAGGATATCCTGCTCAAGCGCGTTTTGCCCCCTTGCCGCTTTATCAAGTGAAAGCATATATATGTCCGTTTTCCCGTCCTTGAGCGCAACAAAAGCTATACGATTATTATCAGGCGCCCATGTTGGGGAATAACTAGCGTCGAAAGGAAGCGGTATCTTATGTTGAATCTTACCGGTGATAATATTCAACACGAAGAGATACTCCTTCCTTCTGTATTTAGCGATAAAAGCGATTCTATCACCATCAGGCGACCAAGCTATTCCTGAGCCTTCCGAGCGAATATTTTCGTATTCATCTCGATAAAACTTTTTGCTGATACGTTCTATTAGACGTCCATCTTGAGCCGAGATAATCCGAATCTCATAATAGCCGGATTCGCTGGTAATGTATGCTATAAGATCACCGCTGACTGACCATACGGGTTTGAAGTTGTTCGATTCGCTTTTCTTACCTGTCAGTTGGGTCGCAATTTCATCTGGCATCTTCTTGTATTGAATCATTGGCCAATACTTCCTTTTGATTGAAAGCTGCCAATCCTTATCAAACTTTTGAATATCTATGCCAATTGTGTTTTTGAATGCGTCATCGAGATTTTTCGTGCGACTGTGCCTGAGCTCCTGGAGGATATTCGCGATTTTATCCCGGCCGTAAGTCTTCACCAGATATTCAACCGCTGATTGCCCCTCTTTGTAACCTAAAAACACCTGTGAACCGAGAATATAGAAATCTTGCAAGTGGGTAAGAGGCACGATAGAATTACTCACAACGGCATTGCGCAAGACCATTTCGTCAGTGGCATCCCAATCTCCCGCCATGTAGTCCGCTAATCCCTCAATAAACCAAAGCGCCGGACTATATAGAAACTCGCCAGTGTATATGTGAGCGACCGGTTTTTGATAGATAATGTCATATTGGAAGATATGGGTGAGTTCGTGGAAAATAACCTCTTGAAATGCGGTCATTGAACCTGTAAACGGTATAACAACCCTTCGTTTGAAGAATTCAGAAAATCCACCAACTCCCTCGCCCAATTCCTGTAAGATGATATTCGTCTCCTGAAAATCCGAGTGGGATTTATAGAGAATAAGGGGTGCTCTGTCACTCAGTTCATGGCCAAAATCCTCGCTAAATTTACGATAGGCGTCCTCAGCCACATCTGCCATTATTGGTACCAGACGCGATTCGTCAGGATAATAGTAAATATCAAAGTGCTCTGTTTTATGGATAAACCAATCAAAATCTTGTTGAGTAACCTTATTTTTGCCAAATCTCTGTGCCCAGACAGTTGAAGTCGATATTAGTAAAGAAACCATGAACAAAAACAACATACCCAGGCAAGCACACGAAAATATATTGTGAATGGCAAAAGAACAACTACTCCTTTGCCCCTTTGCC
>DTYX01000674.1 GCA_012961655.1 Candidatus Poribacteria bacterium | reverse complement strand
ATGCTGACTGGACAAAGTCCGGGTAATCACGGCATATTTGACTTCTTCCGGTTTGAATCTCCCAATAGCCGATATGTGAGATTTCTAAACTCTCGTAATATCGCTTGTGAGACGATTTGGTCCATCACCAGCCGACAAGGATTGAGAGTGACTTCGTTGAATTTTCCGGTCATGATGCCTCTTCGCCCGATAAATGGGTTTATCGTACCTGGTTGGACGCCTCCGCGGCATATACGACGCGGCTGCTACCCAAAGGGACTTTATGAAAAGCTGAATGAACATGCTGGAGTCAACGTCCGTGATTTAGCTATTGACCCCGTTATGGAACGTGTCGCTTTAGCAGGGTGTTCGGAAGAAGAATATCAAGGCTGGATAGAACATCATATTCAGAAGGAACTGAAGTGGTTCAAAGTATTGCGCTACCTGATGAAAAAGGAACCCTGCCATTTTACCGCTATTTTGTTCGATGGCGGCGATAAGCTACAACACCTGTGTTGGCGATTCATCTATCCAGAACTTTTCCCTGAAACTCCATCTCCCTGGGAACGGAAGATACAGAATCTCTGCTTGGACTATTTTAGGCAATTGGATAACTTTATCGCTGACATTGTTGAGTTGGCTGGTCCTGATGCGAATATCCTAATGGCGTCCGACCACGGCTTCGGCACTTCGACCGAAGTATTCTATGTCAACACATGGTTGCATCAAAACGGATATTTGGAATGGGCGGATACCGATGATATCCCTGTGGACGATGGTAGCGGTGAGCAAGACCCGCGCGTGGTTCTACCCAGAAACTACGTTCGTACATTGGATTGGAACAAGACGACCGCTCACGGCCTTACCGCCAGCAGCAATGCCATTCATATCTCAGTGGCGGGACAGCGAGGACCGGAGGGAATTCCTCCGCAATGCTATGAACATTTTCGCCAGGAACTTATCGAGTCGTTGCTAAAATTCACCGATTCTGAAGGCAAACCGGTGATAACTAATGTCTGGACTCGAGAAGAACTTTTCTCCGGCAGTCAAATGAACCTTGCCCCTGACCTTACGGTAGGCTTAAGGGACAATGGTTTCGTATCAACTCTTCGATCGGACGTACCTTTCAAGCAACGTCCTGAACCTATAGGAACTCACTATCCAGATGGAATTTTCATGGCAATAGGTCCTGGAATCCGAAAGGGAATCTCTCTGTCTAAGGAACTTTCCATTATGGATGTAACGCCTACGCTTCTCTATATGCTGGGACTTTCGGTACCAGAAGACCTTGAAGGAAGAACACCGGAAGAGATTTTTGAGCCCGATTGGATTGAGTCGCACCCAATCCAGATTGGCGAACCGACACTTCCCCCTCAAGTAGATGAACAGCGCGGTGAACCAGAAGAGATGGATGCGGAAGGAAAAGCGAAAATTCTTGCCAGGCTTAAAGCTCTGGGATATGTAGATTGACCAGTTATAGCGGCGTGCAACAGGTCAAAGAAACCATAAGCCGAAGGCTACTTTGTCTCACAGTTAGAATAATGATTAATGTATGCAATATAATTCATCGCAGGCAGGTGAAAACAGAATGGCACAAGTTTTGGCGATTAAAGAAATGGTAGAGATGCGATATGAGCAAAAGGTTTTGGTTCCACCAAGCCCTTTGACCTTCGATGAGTTTGTTGACATGTTTGGCGAAGATGACGAAGTGGAACTCAT
>DTYX01000673.1 GCA_012961655.1 Candidatus Poribacteria bacterium | reverse complement strand
TATATCGAGTCGCCCTCAATACTTGTCATCAGCAGATCAGAAAGGCAGAATCTCGGAAGAGAACGTTAACAGCTTTCGCTGATAATGTTAAATTTTTAGATTCCAAAAATGGCATTGAAACACCTGATAGCGTTGTTTTGAAAAAGGAGCAGGAGAGGTTTCTCCAAGCGGCGATTGATAGATTGCCAGAAAAACAGAGAGAGGTTATTGTGTTATTTTACGTCCAGAACCTAAAATATCGCGAAATAGCCGAGATTCTTGGATGTCCAGAAGGCACTGTCGCCTCCAGGCTAAATACAGCCATAAGAAATCTTAAACCGAAGTTAAAAGATTTATAGCATATTTGGAGCATATCCTTTAGTGAGGTTATTATGAATCTCAATTGTCAAAAAATAGATAATCGATTAGTTCATTTCCTTAACGGAGAGTTGCCTCCGCCGGAACATAACTTTGTTGATAATCATTTGGTGGACTGCACTGTATGTCAAAGCGAATATGAACAATTGAACAACACTATGGCGGCGCTACGCCATCTTCCACAACCGGAGCCGACCGCTGATTTAGTTTGGAGAATCAGAAGCAGACTTGAAGAACAGCAACACATAGAGCCAAATATGCCGCTCTTTGATTTAATCACGTTGATATTCTCTAAAATTACAACTGCTCTCAAGCTCGGTCCGCGCCCCGTACATATTAATTACGCTGCACTTTTTTGCTATCTAATTCTGGCTATTTTCTTGATTAAATTAACTTTTTTGCCCAGTAGTAGTTCGCCTCCACAAACTGAGGACGGGTTTACAGTAAATCACGTAGCGCCAAATCAATCTAATAAATACGTTACAGTTAATCCCATATCTCCCAATCAAGCCAACCGAGATGATATCACCTGGGCACAGGTGAAGATGGCGGGATTGAGAACTTCCCCCGACTTGGGCGATAAAAATAGCATATTTTCCGAAAGACCAACAATATTGAGACCAATAGGTTCACAAGTCTTACATGGTGGAAGTTGGTATGAATTTAAGTAAGCAAATCTTTTTTATACCATCCGAACGCGAAAATATATTCACTTCGGCAAACGACATCTTCGTGGTTTACGTCAGTAAACCCGTCCTCAGATTACGATTCACTTTGCTCGCCCTCAAACCAAATCCTTCGTTACACCATAGAATATTTCATCTTTCTACCGTGTTGAAATATCTGTTCCTGTTAGCCACGCTTATTTGGTTTTTGAACTTATCTTGGAATATTGCCGATGCTAAGTCTGAACAAGAGAAAATTTATCAATTGTTACACCAGATGGAACGTGCTTATGTGAACCGAGACATCGAAGACTATATCGGCGTTTTCCACGATAAATTTGAATATCAATCCGATTTGGGCACGCCTGAAGACGCGAGTGATGATATCTCCGGCATTACAAAAGAATTGGAACGGGAGTCTGCCTTGCAGGTTTTCGAGCAGTTTTACACGCTGGAGATTGATTTATTATCCGGGCTGAAAATCAGTGTCACCGGCGATAAGGCTACCGCAACGTCGGCATACACAATAGTCGGCGAGACTTTTGACCCCGTAAACTGGACATTATATATGCGCGGTACAAATACCTTTTCTTTGGTCAAACTGCAAGCCGAAGACGCCCTATATCTGTTCCAGCCTAAGGCTGGGGAACGGGTCAGTGAACTCCGAGATAATCGGGATAAACAACGCGAACAATCGGGACAGTGGAAAATTATTCGCTGGCAGGATAACGCTCTCTCAACTAACGCGGGAGAGGATACGAAAATCGTCAATGAACATAGAGCGGTTGATGATTTGATAAACGCTCTGGGCGGCGAATTAAAGGTATGGGCGCCTGCGATGTTAATTCTTGAAGAGCGAGTTGATGCAGAAGCGGTAGCGGATAAGCTGTTCAATGTTGTCAAACAGGGACAGAACGCCAAAATTCGAGCGCGAGCGGCGCGCTTGTTGGGGCGCGTCAAATTAAATGAAGCTAAGATTCTAGCTTTAGCCCACATTTGCGACAATCCAAGGACAGATACCGCCCTTCGTATAGCTATTCTATACGCTTTATCAGCACAACGCGACCAAATCGCCGCCGAGACCATTAAACAATCTGCGCTGGATGGACACCCAGAGGTGCGGGCATTCGCTACGCTTCAATTAAGCCGGTTGAAGACCGCAGAGGCGAAAAAATATCTCGTGGAAGCGTTGAATGATTCTGCGGCAAATGTCCGTAGAGCGGCAGTCGAAGCGATTTTGAGAGATAATTCTTTACCTTATTATGATACGCTATCCAATTTATTAAAACAATTAATTCAAAATTCCAGTGAAGCATTAACCACCAGAAAAGTAGCTCTGCGCGCTTTGATTAAATATATCGGTTTAAATGCTCTTTCGATGGTTACTGAGATTCTCATTGATACTTCTCTCCCCGATGCGCTTAGAACTGAAGCCGCGCATATTTTAGAAGAAAACCCGCCCATAGATAAATCGAGAGATGTAGAAGAGAATCTTCTGACAATATTCCAAAATTCTAACGAGTCGGAAAGGTTGAGAGCAACGGCAATATCGGCGTTGAGCAGATATGCGACTGAAAAATCCACTATTCCTCTAATAAAGGCTTTATCTTCTTCCAGCAAACGCTTCAAAGCGAGAGCTTGTAGCACCCTCGGTCGCATCGGCGCCAAAAATGCTATTAAGCCGATACTGAAATTAGCGATGGACAGAAAGGAACATATCCATGTCCGGCGAGCGGCCGTCAAAGCCTTATGGATGCTTGAAGCAGACGATACAATTCCATCACTGAGCCAACTTTTAACGGATAAATCTGAACCTGGAAATTTCCGCGGCGCCATAACGATTGCATTCGGCAAATGGCAGAATGAACGTGCCCTTGACGCGTTGTTAAATGTTATCGGGAGTGAGGATGAACCGTGGTGGCTTCGCAGAGCAGCGGTCAGAAGTTTAAAAAATTCACTTGAGCCAAGGATAATGACTATATTAAATCGATTGCTAAACGCCGATGACGAGAGATTGAAAAAGGCAGCTATGGACAAATTAAAAAACTTCGAGTCAATTCGAGGCTGATAGGCAAACACAGTGGATTCCTTCTTTCGTTGTACCAAGCAGACTAACAATTCCCCTCCGATTTTTAAAGCCCAACAAATTGTATCAACTTGTTGGGCTTTTTCTCTTCTGTAAATGATGTCAATATCTTTAACATTTAAACACTTTCAAGATGCTCTTTTGAGAACTAATACTAAATTAGGCTTGAAATTTCCCATCATAATGGTTGTAAGACATAAACGTAATACGTAATGCGTAAAACGTGAAACGTGAATATCATTTTTCTAACTTGCTAACTTATACGGGAAAAAGCAATCCTAAATCAGTAT
>DTYX01000672.1 GCA_012961655.1 Candidatus Poribacteria bacterium | reverse complement strand
AAGCGGCCAACGATAAGGATAATCCTTGCCGGTTTCCTTAGTGGAGCGATGTTCCATCCATGCCCTCACCACTAACAGAATCAAAGGAATTGGCTCCAGTGATGAGAACACCGCGCCTAAAGCCAACCAGAACGATGGCATTCCAAACCAGAAATAGTGGTGCGAAGTGCCGATGATTCCAGCGCTGAACGCTAAAATCGCCGTCAGGTACGCGGCTCGTAGAGCAGCTTCTTTGCTCACAAGCCCTAAAGCGGATAGTAACAATGCGATAGCAGCGGCGGCAAAGAATTCAAACATGCCTTCGACCCAGATATGTACCACAAACCAGCGCCAGTAGTCCGCCATGCTGAGATGAGTTCCGCGATTATAAAACAAGCCAAATCCGAAAAACAGGACAACGAGAATGGCGCTATATGTATACAGATGAGTCAATCCACTCCAATTCCCCTCTTTAGTCAGACGGGGTTTAAGAGCGCGATAGGCTATTACGAGCCAAACGAGCAAACCGACGAAAAGTAGGATTTGCCATATCCTTCCCAATTCAATGTATTCCCATCCCTGGTGGCCGAGCCAATACCACCAATCGCCGCTGAGTTTTCCTTTAAGCGATAGCGGTTCGCTGATGAGACTGCCCAAAGCGACAATGAGCACCGCCACAAATAGAATGTCAACGAGCAATCCCTGTCTTCTAGGTTCTTTGCCACCCACTATCGGCGCAATGTAGAGAGAAGAACCTATCCACGCAGTGGCTATCCAGAGAATGGCTAATTGCAGATGCCAGGTTTTAGCCCAACTGTACGTCACAAATTTACCGACGAACTTCAGATAAAAGCTGCCCGGATGCACGGTATAATGGGCTAACAGTCCACCCACGAGAATCTGAAGGATAAACAGCAGTCCCACGACCAGGAAAAACTTGGCGGCTTTTTTCTGGCTGGGGGTTATCGGCGATGCAGCTAAGGCTTCTCCTAAATGCGGCATCTCAGGTTCCCCATAGAAGAAACGATATCTGTGGACGACGAATATGACCAAACCTAAGATGACCAACAGCGCCGTGATGCTTAGGATGCTCCAGGTCAACGCGCTCGTCGGAGGACGATTGCCAACAGATTCGTCCCCCGGCCAGTTATTGGTGTAAGTCATATCCGTTCCCGGCCGATTCGTGCCAGCAACCCAGGCGGTCCAGAAGAGGAACGTCGCTAAATCTTTTCTCTCCTCAGAAGTTTTAACGGTATTGGGCAAAAACCCATAATCAGGGTCGCCATTGGCAAATAGTTCATCCCAATATTTCTGTAGTTCGCTCAGAGTGTAATTCTGAGCGGGGGAAAGTTTCAGAGTGTCCACCTGCTGGTCATACGTGTTTGTTTTGATCTCTCGGATAACCGTAGCGTCAACGACGCTCTTCTGTTCATAGTTTAAATTATCGTACGAGGTTTGATATCTCTCCTGGGAGTAGTAGTCCCTCATGTATCGCCCAATGAGATTGAGCGAGTGAGCGGCGAAATCCATGCCGCGCAGAGTGCCATGCCCCCAGATGCTGCCGTGGTCCATCAGTCCATATTTTTGATATACGGACTGTCCTCGATAAATAGCCGCTTTATCCGCAAGCTCATCGCCGTTTGGCGATAGAACTCGCCCAAAGTATGGGGCTAATTTACCTGAACCTACGAGGCCCCCAATCAAAAGCACCGCCATCGATATCACAAAGGCTAACAGAGCCCCGTATTTTAAACGATTTGAAACCATACGTTACCTCCTTAATTATCTCACATATTGTAGGTCGAAATTCATATTTCGACTTTGCTCAGTACAAACTCTACGAGTCTACTGAGAGAATTCTGTTATACTAAAGAACAAGTTTATTATTGAAGGTTACTTGACTCCTCAAGATTCAAGCATATCCTTGATATTTTCCAGTTCAATCAAATTGACCAGGTCGCCGAATCGCATTACTTTCCCATCATGATTAAGCAAAAGTTGCGCGCATAGTTGAAGCGCGTGGATAACGTTATCTTCATCCGCCATTTCAAGAAGCTCTTTGCCAAATTGCGGATGTCTCCCCAATTTTCCGCCGATTAAAACGGTGTATCCCGAGCGGTCTTCTTGCAGCGATTTGGTCGGACATTGCGCAGTACATGAGCCGCATTCAACACAGCGGGCATAATTGATGATAGCGCCGGACTCATCAAAACTGATTGCTTCTTCCAAACAGGCCTTTTGGCATTTTTTGCAGAATGTACATTCCTCATCAGTTCTTCGAGGACGTACTTTGGCAATCACTCCGAAATCCTTAATCTGCGGCTGCGAACACGCATTTGGACACGCTGACAAAGCAATCTTAAAGTTATGATGATGAAGGATGCGACCATCAATCTTTTGGCTGTATTTTAAAGAAAATCTCATCTCTTCGAACTTTGCGATAATCGCATCTTTCAACGGAACGGTATCGGATAACGCATATCGGCATCCTTGAACTTTTCCTCTGCATATCTCGATGATATATAGTTCTTGCTCATCTTGGATATCTCTTAGCAATTTATCATCCTCGCTCTAAAAATGGCAATCTAGACAAGTGAAACGTTAAAGTGAAAGAACACCTTTCCTTCCTTTTCTCACGATAAGTGATTCCATCATTTACAATTTTATCTCCAGTTCCATCCAATCTGAGATGGACTTTCTGCCACCTCTATCACTTTTTACACCATTCCAAACGGCAAAAGCGATGATTCGTTTTGTTCCAGGTTTAAATACGACATCGAACTCAGGGTTGGCCGAATTAAGGGAGCGCTTCAGCACAACATGCCATAACCCCATTTCTGTAAACTTAAGTAAGTTCGAAAAAAGAAATTGAACTAAATTGAACTAAATTTCTTTCCAAATTCAGGAATGCGTT